>DATAHI010000238.1:0-4517 GCA_036263255.1 Oxalicibacterium sp.
CGTGTCATGACCTAATGTCTGCATCCGCAAGGGGTATCCGTTCCCCTCGCTGTTTCCGCTTCATCGTATTCCCTCATCTGCGATCACACGCTCGTCAAGGCCCGACACCGCGATGAATCCGGATGCACTTTTTCGATCTGCATTATGATGGGCTCCGGTTTGTCAAACCGCGCGTAACCTCATTAGAAGGAAAAACATCATGCGTAAATTACTGATCCCAACAATAGCAGCAAGCATCGCGCTGAGCGGTTGCGCCAATATGTCAGAAACGGAACGCGGCACCGCAACAGGCGCCGGCATTGGCGCCGGCGTCGGTGCCTTGATCGGTGGCGCGACCGGCGGCCGTGGCAATGTCGCAGGCGGCGCTGCCGTGGGCGGCATCCTCGGCGCAGTAGCCGGCAATGTCTGGTCCAGCAGAATGGAAAATCAGAAGCGCCAGATGCAGCAGGCAACGCAAGGCACCGGCGTGCAGGTCTCGCAAACGGCGGATAACCGGTTGAAGCTCGACATCCCCAGCGATATTTCGTTTGCGACCGGTCGCTCGGATCTGAACCCGAGCCTGCGCCCGATTCTTGATCGCTTTGCTTCCGGCTTGGTCGACAATCCTGCTGCCACCGTGACCATCATCGGTCATACCGACAACACGGGTAGCGACGCCGTCAACAACCCGCTGTCGCTGGAGCGCGCATCACGCGTGCGCGACTATCTGGCAGGCCGCGGTGTGGCACCGCAGCGCATCGCGGTCGACGGACGCGGCAGCCGCGAACCGATCGCCAGCAATGCGACGGCAGATGGCCGCGCCCGCAATCGCCGAGTCGAGATCTTCGTCGCCGAACCGCAGCAGCAACCGCAACGCTGAACCGAGCCTCAATACGAAAAGCCCCTTGCGAGGGGATTTTCTATTTTTCGCTTATGCAGCGCACAGCATGCACTGTCACCATCGCCACCATTCCCGCTACTCCATGGCGAATTCCGCAGCGGCCTTGGCGACATGCAATGCCTTCAGCCATGAGTCGAAGGCGATATCGTACTTTTCCACCGCACGGTTCTCACCGACAAAACACGTCCACCAGCCGTCGGCATCGTGGATGATCGCAATGTCGTCCTCCACACAGTAATCGGCAATCGATTCGTTGTCATCCAGAGTCACGATCCTGACGCCGCGGTGCTGTTCGATCTTTGCCATCACGCTTCTCCTTCGGTCCACATGGCGCATTGATGGGCTGCTATTCGCCGCGCTGATATCTACCGTTTTACTGCAGAAAGCGATCCGAGCCAAGGGTTCGCGACAAGAACTTTTCGCCAGAACGCTCCTCAATCAGACACCACGATAGTGCGCCGATGAAAACGATGCGTGCTGACCGGCAATGCGTTGGTCAACAGCGCGGGCCACTAACGCTCAAGGGAAATGCATGCCTCACTATGATGTCATCGTCATCGGTAGCGGTCCGGGCGGCGCGTCGCTGGCCCACAAACTGGCGTCGACCGGAAAAAGCATTCTGCTACTGGAACGCGGGGATTACCTGAAACGCGAACCTGCGAACTGGGACGCCAAGACTGTGTTCGTCGATGGTAAATATCAGACGCGCGAAACCTGGTACGGCGCCGATGGGAGACATTTTCACCCGGGCTTGCATTACTACGTCGGCGGCAATTCCAAGGTGTATGGCGCGGCGCTGCTGCGTTTGCGCGAACGCGACTTCGACGAGATCGAGCATCGTGATGGTCTCTCGCCCGCGTGGCCGCTCAAGTACGCTGATTTCGAACCTTACTACGGCGAAGCGGAACGTCTGTTCCATGTACACGGGCAACGTGGCGAAGATCCGCTGGAACCGCCTGCCAGCTCGCCATTCCCTTATCCGCCTGTCTCGCATGAACCACGCATTCAGACCTTGCACAGCAACCTGCAACAGGCGGGACTGCATCCGTATCATCTTCCGCTCGGGATCCTGCTGGATGAAAAAGACGGCGCCGTGGCGCCCACCAGCACCTGCATTCGTTGCGATGCCTTCGACGGCTTCCCTTGCTTGTTGAACGGCAAAGCGGACGCGCAGGTCATGTGCGTCGATCCGGCGCTCGCCAAGTATCCGAACTTCACGCTGATGACCAATGCGTATGTCACGCATCTGGAAACCGATGCGAGCGGTCGTGTCGTGACCGGTGTGTACGTGCAGCGATTCGGTGAGATAGAGCGCTACAGCGCCGACATCGTCGTCTCGGCGTGCGGCGCGTTGTCGTCAGCCTTGCTGTTGCTGCGTTCGTCCAATGACAAGCATCCACATGGTCTGGCCAACAGTTCCGACCAGGTTGGCCGCAACTATATGCGGCATAACCAATCGGTTCTGATGGCATTGATGATGGACCAGAACCACACCATCTTCCAGAAAACGCTGGCGTTGAGCGACTTCTACTTCAGCGCGGACGACTGGCCCTATCCGCTGGGTCTGATCCAGATGTGCGCAACCTCGCACGCGGCGCAGATTCGCGGCGAAACGCTGCCGCAATGGATGGAATGGTTGCCCGACCTGCCCTTCGATGTGATGGCTCGTCACTCGATGGACTTCTGGCTGTCGAGCGAAGATTTGCCGCGACCGGAAAACCGCATCAAGTACGACGGCGATCGCGTGGTGCTCGATCTCAAAGAAAACAATATGGAAGCGCATCATCGCCTCATCGCCAAGCTGAAACAGGTGCTGAGCGCAATCGGCAAACCGTCGCTGCTACTGGAGCGCAAGCTCTATCTCGGCAAGAGCATTCCGATCGGCGGTACGGCGCATCAGGCCGGTACCGCGCGTTTCGGCACGGACCCGCGCACGTCGGTATTGGACATTGACTGCAAGGCGCATGATCTCGACAACCTGTATATCGCCGACGCCAGCTTTTTCCCCTCCATCGGCGCGGTGAACCCGACGCTGACCATCATCGCCAACGCACTGCGCGTGGCCGACCGCATTGCGGACCGCATGGGCATGAAAGCGCTTGCTTCATAAGAACGATGCATCATGAACTCCATTGACCTCTTCCTGCTGCCGGTGCTGGCTCGTGTCTGCCTCGTGATCCTGTTTCCCCTCAGCGCATACGACAAGATCGCGCACTGGAAGGAAGCGCTTGAGCAGGCCAATTCGTCGTGGTTACCAGGCGGGCCGATGTTGTTGATCCTCGGGATCCTGATCGAACTGCTCGCGCCGATCTGCATCGTGCTTGGCTGGCATGACCGTCTTGCGGCTTTTATGCTGGCCGGCTTTTGCGCTGTGACCGCGCTGCTGTATCACCCGTTCTGGAAGTACCCGGACTTCTGGTCGGCAAACGGCGAAGGGCGCGCGCACTTCTGGGATTTCTTCAAAAACTTCGGGCTGGTCGGCGGACTATTGTTGCTGATGATCGGCGGTCTGCCGCTGACGACGACACAGGTGGTCGCGCACCCGCTGTCGTCTGCACCCTATACCGCGAGTCCCACAGCAATTCCTGCAGTGAATCCGGCAGCAAACTTAACCACGCCGTCATCGACCTCCCCTACCCCGCCGCGCCCTTGATCCAAGGAGATTGCCATGATTGATGCCTTTTCCTCCCTTACACAGAACCCTCGAAGTCCGACCATCGGCTACTGGCACGTCTGGACCGACGAGCGCGGTATCAGCCATCAAACCTATTGCGAGCTGGAACAGTTCGATTTCAAAGGTGTCGGCGATGCGGCGCCGCAATGGAACAACAAGCAGGCGCGCAGCGAAGCGACCGTGGTCTTTACCGTGCAACCGGTTGGCTGGGTGGGCGAATGGCATGAGAATCCGGCGCCGCAGTGGATTCTGCCGATCTCGGGTCGCTGGTGGGTGGAAACCATGGATGGCACGCGCGTGGAAATGGGTCCTGGCGACTTGTCACTCGGCGAGGATCAGGGATGCATCGCCGACGGCCAACAACGCAAGGGGCATCGCTCCGGCACCGTCGGCGATGTACCGGCGGTGCTGATGACGGTGCAGCTGCACGTGCCGCCGGTGCATCGCCCTGGACATCTCCGCTGAGCGCACGGAATGTCAGACGTCGACATCATCGATCCGCGATTCAAGGCCTTCGTACTGGGCAACGCGCCGCTGGAAAAACTTGGCGAGGGATTTCGCTGGCTCGAAGGTCCGGTCTGGTTCGCCGATCATGACTGCCTACTCTTTAGCGATGTGCCGAACGATCGCGTCATGCGATGGAGCGAAGCCGGCGGGATCAGTGTGTATCGTCAGCCAGCCGGATTCGAAAACGGTCATACGCGTGATCGACAAGGGCGGCTGATTTCATGTTCGCACCAACACCGCTGCATTACGCGGACCGAGCTGGACGGGAGCATGACGGTTCTCGCTGATCATTTCGCCGGCAAGCGTCTCAATTCGCCCAACGATGTCGTCATCAAGAGCGACGACAGCATCTGGTTTACCGATCCGCCCTACGGCATCCAGACCGATTACGAAGGCGGCAAGCAGCATGCCGAACGACCTGCTTGCGTGTATCGCCTCGATGCCAACGGCGAACTG
>DATAHI010000239.1:0-3219 GCA_036263255.1 Oxalicibacterium sp.
CCTGCCGATCTGACGGTATGGGCGGCCGGTATACGAGCACCTGCCATTCTCGGAGAGCTGAATCTGCCCCTGAACCGTCTCGGCCAGGTTATCGTTTCGCAGAGCCTGCAGACCGAAGTCGACTCCGATATTTTTGCCTTCGGCGATTGCGCGGCATGCCCATGGCCGGAAAAGAACAGCACCGTGCCGCCGCGCGCACAGGCAGCGCATCAACAAGCGAGCTTTCTGTTCGATGCCTTGAAACAGCGCCTCGACAATCAGACGCTACCTTCTTTCCACTATCGCGATCTTGGTTCGCTGGTATCTCTGGGCCGTTTCGACGCCGTTGGCAATCTGATGGGTCCGCTCATCGGCAGCACGCTGTTCATCGAAGGCCTACTTGCCCGCATGCTGTACTTTTCGCTGTATCGCATGCATATGGTGGCGCTGCACGGCTGGCTACGCACCGCAGCCGACACAGTCGGGCAGTGGCTGCAACGCAAAACCGCACCGCGCGTGAAGTTGCACTAGCATGCGCTGGGTGGAATAAGGCGGCTTTCTGCGAAGACCTGTTACACTTCGCACTCTCTTTGAAATGGATCCCCGCTGATCCATGACGTGTCCTGTCGCGATCGGCACTTGCCGGTCGCCAAGCGTATCGTGATATGCGCTGTCGAACGCACTGACAGGACGAATCCGACCAACCTTCGGTTGCGGCTGCCGCGCCTCGCAGCAAAATGGCGAAGCGTCTCGCGCAACCGATCGCAAAGACCGGAATTTCATGACAGCACACAGTTTCCTTCCGGCATGGCCTCATGCCCTCAACGTCCTGACTGCAACAGGCATTATTCTGGTCGTCGGCTTGCTGGGCGCGCATCTGCTTCGCCGCTTTTTGCCGCAAGTACCGGCCATTACCGGTTACGTTCTCACCGGAATGCTGATCGGTCCGGCCGGACTGAATCTCGTCAATGTCTCGCTGCTGGACGACATCAGCCTGGTAGTCGATTTGTCGCTCGGGTTGGTCCTGTTCGAACTCGGGCGCCGGGTCGACTACAAATGGTTACTGCGCGAGCGCGGTCTGTTGATCACCGGCGTTGCGCTCAGCACGCTGATGTACTTTGCGTTGCTGTTCCTGTTGACGCGACTCGGCATCGATGCATTGATTGCCAGCATGGTCGCAGCGCTTGGCATGGCTACGTCGCCTGCGGTGATTCTGAATGTGGTGCGCGAGGTGCGGGCCGAAGGCCAGGTCAGCGAACGCATGCTGAATATTGTGGTGATCGGCAATGCGCTCGCCTTCATCGTATTTTCGATGGGGCTCGCCGCGGTGCATATGGAATATCAGGCGGACTGGGGCAGCTATCTGTTCCATCCGTTCTATCTGCTGCTGGGTTCGGTGCTACTCGGCGGTGTGATGAGCCGTCTTCTGCTGTGGATCGGCCGCTGGCTGGGACGCGACAGTCAGACGCAGCTGATCCTAGTGCTGGCGCTGATCGCCGCGACCGTCGGCATTGGTGCCATGTTCAACCTGTCGGCCCTGATCGCGTTGCTGTGTTTCGGCATCGCCAGTCGCATCAGCGACGCACGCCACGCGATTGTCGAACCGGACCTCAGTCCATACACCGGCCTCTTCTACGTGGCGCTGTTCGTGTTCGCCGGCGCAAACCTGCAGTTGTCGTATCTGTTCATGCTGTGGCCGGTCGCGCTGGCTTTCATCGCGCTACGCCTGGTGATCGCCGTCGCGCTCAGCACGGGGCTGGCACATCTGAATGGCATCACTTACCGCAAGGGCGCACTGCTCGGATTCGGACTGACGCCGCTGTCCGGCTTCAATATCCTGATGGTGCAGCACGCGGTCGGCGACTATCCGCAGTTCGGCGCACAGTTATCTGCGCTGGTGGTGGCGATCCTGATTATTCTGGAGATCCTGGGCCCGATCTGTACACGCGCGGCGCTGGTGGCATCCGGCGAAGCCAAGCTCTGAACACACGCTTTCGGAATCTCTCATGCTGGAATTCAACAATTCGATACCGCTCACGATGGGCGTGGAGCTGGAACTGCAGATCGTGAATCGGCGCGACTACAATCTGACGCGCGGTTCTGATGACTTGCTGCGCGTGATCAACAAGACCGAACACGATTACGACATCAAGCCGGAAATCACCGAGAGCATGATCGAGATCGCGACCTCGGTGCATAGCGATCACCACGCCATGCTGGCGGAACTGAAGGAAATGCGCAGTTTACTGGTCGCAGCGGCTGACAAGCTCAATCTCGGTCTAGCTGGGGGCGGCGCGCATCCTTTCCAGCATTGGGAAGACCAGCGCATTTATCCCACCGATCGCTACAAGCTGGTGTCGGAACTGTACGGCTATCTGGCCAAGCAATTCACCGTCTACGGCCAGCACATTCATATCGGCTGCGCGAATGGCGACGAAGCGATCCGCCTGACGCACCTGCTGGCACGGCATATTCCCCACTTCATCGCGCTGTCGGCTTCCTCGCCTTACTACCAGGGCGTGGATACCAGCTTCCAGTCTTCAAGGCTGACCAGCATCAACGCCTTCCCTCTCAGCGGCACCATGCCCTTCGTGCCTGACTGGGAAGCCTTCAATGCCTATTTCAACAAGATGGCGCAGCTGAAGATCGTCGCCAGCATGAAAGACTTCTACTGGGACATCCGGCCGAAACCTGAATACGGCACAGTCGAGATTCGCGTGTGCGACACGCCGCTGGCGATCGAGACCGCGGTAGCCCTCGGCGCCTACGCCCAAACACTTGCTGCCTACTTTTTCGCACAGCGGGAATTGCAACCGCTGCAGACCACTTACCTCACCTATACCTACAACCGTTTCCAGGCTTGCCGCTTCGGCCTGGCCGGTACGCTGATCGATCCCGCAGGCGGCTCTCAATTGACAATTCAGGAAGACATTCTGCGCACCTTCGACATGCTGAAGGATGCGGCCGACGAGCTCGGCACCGCCGATGCGATCGAGCAACTGCGTGGGCGCGCGGCCAGCGGCCATTCCGATGCCGGGTGGCTGCGCGAGTGCTATGAAAAGAGCGGCTCGCTGAACGATGTGGTACGGCAACAGAGTGCAGCCTGGATGACACGGTAAAGCCGCACAATCCAAGCCGGAGTTGCCATCTGCAGTGTTGCCTTGTCAGCGTCTTCCGACATGAGAATCGGAAAAGCGCCGATTCTGAAAGGTTTGCAATTCGCTCACAATCGCGTCTGTA
>DATAHI010000240.1:0-4622 GCA_036263255.1 Oxalicibacterium sp.
GCGTGGTTTCCAGGTGACCGATCAGTTCGCTGACTTCGGCGGTACGCGCGGCGACCAGCGCTTCGAGCTGGGTCTCGTGCGCCTTCAATGCCATTTCCATGCGCTTGCGTTCGGTGATGTCGGTGCTGATGCCAACCAGTCCCATCACCTCTCCCCTGTCGTTGCGCCATGGCGCCTTCGTGGAGTGCAGCGTGCGCTGGCCGTGCGGAAAATGCATCGTTGCTTCGAAAGCCATTGCCTGGCCGCTTTCCAGCACGCGCTGGTCTTCGCGGTCCACCGCATCCGCATCGACCGGATTGTCGTAAAGCTCGCGGCTGCTGCGGCCGATGACTTCGTCATATTCCTTGCCGAGCAGGCGCAACTGCGCAGGATTGGCAAAGATCATGCGGCCCGTTTCGTCCTTGACGAAGATCGCGTCCGGCGTGCTGTCGCTGACCACGCGCAGCAAGGCGTTGCTTTCAGCTAGCGCCGCCTCCCCCATACGGCGGCCTTCGTATTCGCGATTCAACAGGGCAGCGGTGCGACAGAACATCACGAACAGCAACGAGCTGCTGAGCAGGATCAACAGTGGCGATGCCATTTCGCTGCCGTACAAGTGATTCTGCACGCCCCACTTGATCATGAAGTCCAGACAGACCAGCAGGATCACGCTGTTCGGCAGCAGACGCCGCAGCAAAGGACCGCCCGGCGACGTGCTGTTCCACAAACTCATCAGCGGGTGGCCCGGCCTTGCCATCAGGATGCCGATCGACAGCACGAAGAAGTCGATCGAAATATAAGGCGCCATGACCTGCGCCGACTCTTCGATCGACATCACGTTGTACAAATGGCCGATCAAGGGAATGCACATCAAGCCGGCCACAACGAAGGCGCCGTACTCGGCGGGGTAATTGCCGCGGCGTGTGCGGTAATCCATCAACAGCAGATTGAGGCCCGTCAGGATAAATCCGAGCGCGGTCAGCGGCGCCATGCGGCCGGTATGCGGATTGCGCACATAACCAAACGCGTCGAGCACGTTGTCCAGGCCGGTCGGCATACCGAACAGAGATTGCGCAAGAACCCCAAGGCCGAGCAGTACGACCGTGATCGACAACAAGGACAGCAAGACCACGCAAGCGGTACGAAGAATGCGGCGTGAAGGTGCGAGACAGCGCAGCGCCAGCGCCAAGCCGGCCAGTACGAAGCAGATCACCGTGTCGACCTGGATCGGCAGGATGTCGCGCAGGCGATAGTCGAACACCCACAGATCGCGACCCACGTTGAACATTGTCAAAGCAGCGCTGATCACTACGACCGCTGCGCACAGCAGCGGCGTAACGAAGGAATACAGGCGAAGACGGCGACGAGGATGTCCCGTTGACTTGGACATGAGCATGACTCCAGAAGGATGCGAGAACTTGAGAAAATAAGGCGCAGTGCTGCGTGCCATGGGCGCGATGCAACGCGCGCCGAGGCAATCTTCCTGAAGCAGATTTCTAACGCGAAGTTACCATAAAGAATCGATACGATGTCGAGGCGGTTACATCTTGAAACGGCTGTGCTGCGAGGCGCCAAGTACCGACGAGCACAACTACGGACGATGAGCTCAGACGGCGGAGCCGCACGATGGTTCCGGCCTGCTCCGACTCTTTCACCCGGATTTCGTGCTACGGCCGCCTTGCGCTAGACTCGATGCATGTCCAGTTCGCCGCCCAACCCGCCCATGCCAAGGATATCGCCGCGCGACTTGTCGGTGTGGCGCCGTGCGCGCATCGTAGCAGTTCGCTCGGTCACCGAGTGGTTCGCCTTGCGCTGCAGCAGCAAAGGTGCAGCGGTTGCCTTCTATACGCTGTTCTCGATGGCGCCGATTCTGATCCTTGTTCTGGCGGTCGCCGGCGCACTGTTCGGGCAACAGGCAGCGCGCGGCGAAATCTTTGCGCAGCTGCATGGGTTGATCGGGCCAACCGGTGCGCAAGCGGTGGAAGCGCTGCTGGTCAACGCGCATAATCCCGATGTCAGCCACCTTGCTACCGCGATCGCCAGCTTGTTTCTGCTGATCGGCACCACGACCATCTTCGCCGAACTGAAGGAAAGCCTGGACGAGATCTGGCATGTTCCCGGCGCCCGCCAAGCAGGTCTGCTGAGCGTACTGCGGGTCCGTCTGCTGTCGTTCGGCCTGGTGATCGTGCTTGTCTTCCTCTTGCTGGTGTCCTTGATCATCAGCGCCGCGCTCGCCGTGCTCGAACGCTATTGGACCGGCTTGTGGCACGATGCTGCCACCCTCCTCGCGCCGCTGGCCAGCGGCTTTTCCTATGTGGTGATCGCAGTACTGTTCGCCGTGATCTACAAGACCTTGCCGCAGGTGCGGCTGTCCTGGCATGACGTCTCGGTCGGCGCGATGGGGACGGCAGGTCTATTCGTTCTGGGTAAGCACCTGATCGGTTTTTACCTGGGTAACAGCAGTCTCGCCGGCACTTACGGTGCTGCGGGTTCGCTCGTAGCCTTGCTGCTGTGGGTCTATTACTCGGCGCAAATCTTCTTCCTCGGCGCAGGGTTCACACGGCAATACGCGCTCTGGTTCGGCACGATGCAGGACCGCGCCGAACTGCATCAGTCCGACGACTGATCTTCATCCTCCCACCGCAACGGCTCTCTGTAGCGTTTGCAAGTTTCCGTGGAATATTTACAAATTAATAATATCAATGCATAGCAAGCCATTGATTTTAAATAAGAAAATAACTGGCCCGCAGATTGCATTAATACGACGACAAGAGCCGGCCTATCAGCAGAAGCGACATGCAGATAGCGCCTTTCCAGAACTTCCGAAAGGCATGCCGACTCACAAGGGCAAAGCGGCAGCAAGCGCCGCGATATCGAAGGCAATCGCTACATTTTTGCAAAGGAACCATCATGAAAAAAACATTCTCCATGCTCGTCATCGCCGCCGCCAGCTTCGGTTTCATGGCTTCTCCTTCCTTCGCCGCTGCCGGCTCGAAAGCCGACTACGACGCTGCGAAGTCGAAAGCCAAGGCCGACTACAAAGCCGCGAAGGAAAAATGCAAATCCTTGAAAGACAACGCAAAGGATGTCTGCGAAGCGGAAGCCAAGGCTGCACGCGTGAAAACGGAATCCGACGCCGAAGCTGCATACAAGGGCACCGACAAGGCACGTGAAAAAGCACGGAAGGATATCGCTGAAGCAAATTACAAGGTCGCCAAGGAAAAATGCGACGACCTGAAGGGCAACGACAAGGACGTCTGCCAAAAGGATGCGAAGGCTGCAAAGGAATCCGCCGAAGCTGACGCCAAAGCCGACAAGAAAGTCTCCGACGCACGCAAGGATGCAGCAGAAGACAAGCACGATGCTGCTGCCAACGCACAGAAGGAAAAATGCGATGCTTTGAGCGGCGCTGAAAAATCGCGCTGCATTGGTGAAGCCAATTCCATGAAGCGCTAAGCTGCGGTCAGCTTTCCGCCTGCACGTATCGCCTCGATGCGATACATGCAAAAGGCCCGGCCTTGTGCCGGGCCTTTTTATTGCGTGTGGCTTCAGTGCGGATGAATCATGTCGCGCGGCTGTACCCAGCGGTCGAAATCCTCGGCGCCGACGTCGCCCGATGCGATGGCTGCTTCCCTCAGACTCAACCCTTCTCGATGCGCCCGCTTGGCAATTGCGGCTGCCTTGTCGTATCCAATATGCGGAGTCAGCGCCGTAACGAGCATCAGTGAACGCTTCATCAATTCGTCGATGCGTTCGCGATTCGCCTGAATGCCGCGTGCGCAATGCTCGTCGAAACTGTGCATCCCATCGGCCAGGAGACGCACGCTCTGCAGGAAATTGTGCGCGAGCAGCGGCTTGAACACGTTCAACTCGAAATTGCCGGACGCGCCACCGAAATTGATGGCGACGTCGTTGCCGAACACCTGGCAGCACAGCATCGTGAGCGCTTCGTTCTGCGTCGGATTGACCTTGCCGGGCATGATGGAACTGCCCGGTTCATTTTCCGGAATGCTCAGTTCGCTGAGTCCCGAGCGCGGCCCGGAAGCCAGCCAGCGGACGTCGTTCGCTATCTTCATCAGCGCGGCCGCCAGCGTCTTCAGTCCGCCGTGCACGCTCACCATTGCATCATGCGCGGCCAGCGAAGCGAATTTGTTGTCGGCACTGACAAACGGCACACCGGTGCGATGCGTCAATTCGCGGGCTACCCGATCGCCAAACTCCGGGTGTGTGTTCAAGCCGGTGCCGACCGCAGTACCACCGACCGCGAGCTGCTGTAACGGTGGCAGCAGCGCAACGATGCAGGATTCGGCGTGATCGAGCTGCGCGACATAACCCGAAAACTCCTGCCCGAGCGTAAGCGGCGTTGCATCCTGCAGATGCGTACGTCCGATCTTGACGATATCCGAGAACGATTCGGTTTTTTGTTGCAGCGTGTTCCGCAGCTGCCGCAATGAGGGCAGCACGCGCGTGGAAACGCCAAGGGCGGCGGCGACGTACATGGCCGTGGGGAAAATATCGTTCGATGACTGTCCCAGATTGACTTCGTCGTTCGGATGCACCAGCCGCTTGTCGCCACGCCCGCCACCGAGAAGCTCCGAGGCGCGGTTCGCGAGCACTTCGTTCATGTTCATGTTGCTCTGCGT
>DATAHI010000241.1:0-7930 GCA_036263255.1 Oxalicibacterium sp.
AAGCCGCGATGCCGGAACTGCCGGGCGCGATGCGCGATCGCTTCATGCGTGACTATGGCTTGTCCGCATACGATGCCTCGGTGCTGACGCAGTCGAAGGCCATGGCGAACTACTTCGAACAAGCTGTCGCCGCTGCCGGCAGCGAACAGGCCAAACCCGCGGCCAACTGGTTGATGGGCGATGTGTCGTCCACGCTGAACCGTGAAGGCATCGAGATCGACGCGGCACTGGTCACGCCGACGCAACTGGCGTTGCTGCTGAAACGCATCGCCGACGGCACGATTTCCAACAAGATCGCAAAGGAAGTATTCAGTGCGATGTGGGAAGCAAAATCGGACAGCGCGACGCTGACCGATGACATCATCGAAGCCAAAGGTCTGAAGCAAATCTCCGACAGCGGCGCGCTGGAGAAGATCGTCGACGAAGTGCTGGCAGCGAACGCCAAGTCGGTAGAGGAATTCCGCGCCGGCAAGGAAAAAGCCTTCAATGCCCTGATTGGCCAGGCGATGAAGGCCAGCAAGGGCAAGGCAAACCCGGCGCAGTTGACTGCATTGCTGAAGAAAAAACTATCCGGCTGACGCGCACGATGCACGAAGAAGCCCGCCTTCGAGGCGGGCTTCTTCTTTGCCAACTGCCGATTGACCGCGTCAATAGCCGCTGTCGATCACATTGATCTTGAAGCTATCATGCCTGGCTGGCGGGGAATCCTTACATCCGCATGCGACCTTGAAGTAGCGAAAGCCGGCGGGTTCTATCGCGCCCGGTACGTAAGTGCTGTACTGATCGACAAACTTTCCCGCCATGAACAGGTTGACTTCGATCTGCACACCCTTTGCCGATCGTTTCGATTTGTTTTCAATCTTCCCGAGAAAAAAGGTTCGCCCATCGTTATCCTTTTCTTCCACATCCGATATCACGAGTTCGGCGGCGGATGCGGAACGCGTATCTGCACCGAGCTGACCTTGCGCAGACGCCTGTCCATTCCTTGCCATCACTTTCGCAAGCTCATACGAGAACTGCGCATTTTTTGCGACGATCGATCTACCCTTGGGACTATTTAGGAAAGCGAGTACGGCTTTCAATTCTTCCGTGGTATATGTTTGCTGCAGCAGAGTGGCGTATTGATCCTTGATGGCATTCCAGCCCATGCTCTGACTCAGATATTGAACCAGCTTGTCCTTTTGCTCCGGCGTGCCATTCGCTGTCAACTGCTCCGCATATCCCTCAACTTGCGCCGTCGTTTGCTGTTCGAGCCGGGCTTGTTCGATGTACTGCTCCACGAGCTTTCTATTTGGCGCCGTATCGGCCAACGCCAATGTCGAAGCGAAGCACAATACCAATCCACAAGCAAAAATTTTCATGAGCCGCCCCTCAATAATCTAGTTAGATGAGTTCCGGATCATAGATGCGCCGCCACAGGCGGCCCATCCCATGAATATGAGGGTAAGTCGCATTAAGGCAGACATGCCTATCGCCGTTATCGCACGCTGTGGCGACAAAATGACAGAAGGTAAAATCGTGCGCTGTAGTGGCGCGCACGCAGAAAGCGATCTGCTAGGATCGCTGCATTCCTCGCCTTGCTCCTCATAAAAATGTCCAATAAAGAGCACTTCTCGGCGCGCACGCGCCCTGCATTCACTCCATTCTGGCGCCGCTTTCCGCGCTTCTTTCTTTATCCGATGCAGCTCGGCTCGCTATTGCGGATCGGTGCCTATTCGGCGGTCGGCAGTATTGCGTTGTTCACGCTGCCGCTGCTCGCCTTTCCGCTGTGGCTGATTGTATGGGTGGTCTTTCTCAAATACGCTTTTCTCGTAATGGAACGCACGGCAGATGGTCGCTTCGATGAGCCGGACGGCGTCAATGGTGGCGAGGGCGATACGTCGCAAGTGTTCCGACAATTCGGCCTGATCATCATTCTTGCACTGCTATTTGCGCTGCTGACGTATGCCGCAGGGGCAGTCGGCGCGGTCATCGGCTGGGTACTGCTGAATCTCGCGCTACCGGCCGGGACGATGATCATCGCCGTGTCACGGAGCCTGTCCGAAGCGCTGAACCCGGCGCGCATCTTTTTCTATATCCGCTCGATCGGCTCGCCTTATCTCGCCTTGTGTTTTGTCCTGACGAGTTTGATGAGCAGCGGCAACTGGTTGAAGGGATTCTTGCTGCAGAACATGGACTCGTGGCTGGCCTTGCCGCTAACGACTTTCGTTGAGTTCTACTTCGTATTGATTTGCTATCACATGATGGGTTACGCGATCTATCAATACCACGACAAGCTGGGTCTGGATGCATCAGTGGATTTCGATCAGGCGCAGGCCAGACTGTCGCCGGGGAAGGCGTCGGATCCCGTCATGGCGAAATTGAGTACGCTGATGGCGGAGGGCCATCAGGATGAGGCGATCGACCTGCTGCGCGAAGAGTTGAAACGGCGCTGGGAAGACAATGCGCTCCACGAGCGTTATCAAAAACTGCTGGTTGCTTCCGGCAAAACCAGTGCCGCTTTGCAGCACGCGCGCGAATTCATTGCAAAGCTGGTGAACGAGAAACGCATGTTCCAGGCGCTCGATTTATGCGAGCAATGTCTGAAGCGCGATCCGGAATTTCAATTGCAGGACTCGACGCAGATCCATGATCTTGCTTCGGCTGCCAGCATGGCGAAACGGCCCAAGCTGGCGCTGGATTTGATGCGGCGTTTCGACAAGCGTTATCCGAACCATCCGCACATCCCATCGATTTATCTGCTGTCGGCACACATACTCGGCGAGCACTATCAGCGGCGCGAAGAAGCCGTGAAGATCTTGCGCGGACTGCAGCTGAAATTTCCGAGCCACACTGCGGCGGAAGACGCACGTCTGTACATGGACGTGCTGAACCGCCAGATGGCGATCGACTAGCCGATGCGCAACATGTTGCCGGCCGCCTGTGCTTCCTCTGTGTGGGGAAACTCGCGCATCAGGCTGGCGAGCGTCGCTTCGAATTTTTCTCTGCGTTGCGCACGATAGTATCCGCGCGCCAAAGCCAGCAGCACCGAAGGCAGCGCGCGATGATTTGGCGTTCCGCGCTGTAGCAGACCCGCCAGCTTCTCGGCATCTTCCTGATAATTTGCGTTGGCAAACCGCTTCGCCAGATCAGCCAGCAGATCGGGCCGGAGACGTGGCGCCGGACGCGCCGTGTCGAGATATTCGAGAAATAGCTGGTGGATCTTTTCTTCCGTTTCCGCGTCGGACGCGCTGGATGCCAGCAGCGCCAGCACGGCCCGGTGATAGTCGTCGCTGGCCGGTTCCGACTTCGCGGCGCGATAGATCAACCACTTCAATTTCATCTCGGCCGGATGTTGGGCCTGCAGCGATTTGAAGATCTCAAGCGCCTTGCGAAATTCGAGTGCGCCGAGATGGTCAATACCTCGTTGGAAGGCATCCGTCTCCAGCTTTTCGCGTTCTGCCTCTTGATGCCGCTGGTTGATCGTCTTGGGCCGCAAGCAGCGATAGAGTGCGCCGACACCCGCACCGCCGAGCAGTCCGCCGAAGTGCGCCATGTATGCGATATGCGTGTGTCCCTCGGACAGATATTGATACAACTCATTGCCCAGCCAGAGAGGCAACAGCAATAGCGCGGGCGCGCTGACATAATCGAAATAAAAACCCAGCGAATAGAAGAAATCGATTTTTCTCAACCCGAAGATGACCGTATATAAACCCATCACGCCGGCAATCGCACCTGAAGCGCCAAGCGCGGACAAACCTGGCGCGGTCAAGCTAAACATCAGCGTCGCGGAAGCGATCGACAAGAAATAGGCGAACAGGAACAAGGCCTTGCCGACGACCGCTTCAACCAGAAAGCCGACCAGAAACAACACCAGCATGTTGCCTAGCAGGTGATCGATACCGCCATGCATGAAGGCCGATACCAGCATCGTCGAAGCCTGCGGATCTTCGACGCGATAGACGTAGCGACTGGTGAATGAACGCATCGATTCATAGCGACGGCGTTCTCTCTTCCATTCCTTGAATTCCGGGGAACCGGCATCGATCACTTCGTCGTTGTCCAACAACTGGAGGAAGCGTGCATCGTTTTCGATGAACTGCAGTGCAGCGTCTTTGCGATGTGCTGACAACAGCAGAAATTGTTGCCGCTTTTCATAGGCATTCTGTCGTTCCAGATATTCCGCATAGCGGGGAAATTCCCAACCCGGCAAATCGGAGGCGACATAGTATTGCGCCGCCTTGCGGTCTACTTCATCGTTATCGAGCTGCAGTAGAAAAAAGACCAGACAGTTGACCAGGATGAGCAGCAGCGTCGCGATCGGCGGCCGCTTCCAGTCAACCCTGTTACCGACCGGAATAATGAACATCAGAATCTCTCCCGCGAACGGAACCGCATTAACTTAGGCATAGGCGCTTGTCAGTAAAAAAACACTTCGCTTTCCGAGTTGAGAAACTTCACCTTGCCCATGCGACGTATCGCCGTATCGGTCTGACTTCCCGTAATTTTCATGAAGAGCCTGTGCTCGGTACCGATACGTATCTCGAAGCTCATTTCAACGGTGGCGGATTTGCGATCGGCAGAAAGCTGGATGCTGTCTATCGTGTGTTCCATATTGACGTACAGTTCCTGGCCAAGCTTCGCCTCCATCGCATCCTTCATATCGAAGAACTGCTTGGTATCTTCACAGGCTCGCTTTCGATCCGCGGTCTCGGTCACTGCACCTTTCGGCGTTTCTGTGGTGATCTTTGCAGAGAAGTCGTTGTCGAACATGTCGCAAATCGCCTTGCGATCGTCATTGTAAAAGGCAGTCCAGTAACGATCGTATGCCGTTCTGATTTGCGCTTCATCCATTCTTCGCCCACCGACGAAGTAATACCAAAGCGCAGCGAGCGCCAGGAAGAAGATCAATAAACGCCGCATGGAGGAGAAAAGAAAAGCGATTCGAGGAAGCGCCGCGGTGCACCGGCGCTCAGTAGCTATGCATAGCGCGAGGCCGGTTTTATGTCGCTAAGAACATGTCTTATGCGAACCGGCTGCTTCTTCCTTCCTGCGCGCACCAGACGAGGACCACAATCCAGCCGACCAGAGGAATCAGTGCAACCAGTTGCCACCAGCCGCTGCGATCGGTGTCGTGCAGACGGCGCGCGGTTACCGCCAGGTACGGCAGCAGCGTCGCCAGCGTAAATAGCAGCCCCAGTTTGCTATTGATGAAGCTCAAAACAATGTAGGCCACCAGATTGAACAGGGCCCACCACCAGAACTCCGAACGCGAAGCGCAACCGTTGAAGTCGGCGTACTTCGCGAAGCAGGTACGAACGGACTCTACAAAGCTCATGTCTCCCCCTCTTTCTATTTTTATTGATGAATGAATTCTGCGCCGATCTTAGGGCGCTCACCACCGCGACGCCATCCCATGAATATGATGACGTGTGCGCGTAACATAGCACGCGTTCGAGGGTGGGCCTACTGTGCGGAGGCGGTGGTCTGCGTAATGTCGCGATAGTGCTGCAGGATCTGATCGTACTTCGCATTGATCCTTGCCAGGTCGGTCTGCGTATCGCGCATGGCAGCTCGCGCGTCGAGCACCTTCTGCGCGCTCTTGGCGGCACGCACGTTCGCATCCGGCGTTGGCTTGCGGCCTGCCTTCTGTGTCGCGTCCGCCGCCGACCACTCCTTTTCGGCAGCGGCAAGTTCAGCCTTTTGCCGCGCCAGTTGGTCGTTCAGTACCGCCGAGTCTCGCTGGCGGGCGGCAATGATATCGTCCTCGCTGCGATAGCGTGCAAGCAAGGCGCGGTTTTCGCGCTTCTGCTCGTCGGCCGCCGCTTGCTCGGCTTTCTCCTTTTCCTGCTTCTCGGCCGCTTCGCGCTTCTGCTGGGCGGTTAAGGGTGCAGCGATTTCCTTCCTCAGCTGCCCCTTGTTGCTGTATTCGCGCATCGCACGGTCGGCGCATTCGGGAATGGGACGATCGGAAGTCAGCGTACGGCCGCTGGCGTCCTTGCACATGAAGATATCCGCATGCGCCGACGTCGCGGCGAGCGATGAACACAGCAGCAATGTCTTGAGCGCAGCCCGCATCTCCCCTCCCGTTTGACTTCCTCAGCTCACGCCGTACTTCTTGCGATACGCCTCGATTGCATGCTTGTATTGCGCCTGCTCGCTATCCGCACCGGCGTTCGATATGTATTCGAACAGATCAGCCAGGTTGCCGATCGAAATCACCGGCATGCCGTAAGTCTTACTGACTTCCTGCACCGCAGAATGCGCCGACAGCGCATCGTCCTTGCCCGACCGCTCCATGCGGTCGAGTGCAATCAATACGGCGCAGGGCGTTGCACCGGCCGCGCGGATCATGTCGACCGATTCGCGCACCGAAGTGCCGGCGGAAATCACGTCATCGACGATCACTACACGTCCCTGCAGCCTGGCGCCGACGACCGTGCCGCCCTCGCCGTGATCCTTCGCTTCCTTGCGGTTGAACGCAAACGGCACGTCTCGCCCCTTCTGCGCCAACGCTACTGCCGTTGCCGAAGCCAGCGTGATGCCTTTATAGGCCGGTCCGAACAGCATGTCGAATTCGACGCCGGAATCGAGCAGGGTTTGGGCATAGAAGTCCGCAATCCGCGCCAGCGTTCCCCCCTGATTGAACAGGCCAGCGTTGAAAAAATAGGGCGAGGTGCGACCGGCCTTGGTCACGAATTCGCCGAAACGCAACACCCCCGCACTGACCGAAAATTCAATAAACTGCTGCCGTAAATTGTTCAAGACCGCTCCATAACCGGAAAAAAGTGACGAATTTCGTCCGGCTTCCCAGACGCAAGCCGACATTTTAAATCCTTCCGGTACATCTACCGCCCCTTCATGCAAGCGGTATGCCACTCGGCCGGCATGAATCGGGTATGCTGGGCGGCTGTTTTTCCTTCGCTTGTTTTCTCGTATGTTGAAAATCGTTTCCGCCAACCTGAACGGCATCCGCTCTGCCGCCAGAAAAGGTTTTTTCGAGTGGATGGCGCAACAGTCGGCCGATTTCGTCTGTGTGCAGGAACTGAAGGCGCAGGAAACGGACATGACGCCCGAATTTCTGAATCCTCCCGGCTATCACGGCTACTTCCATTACGCGGAGAAGAAAGGCTATTCGGGCACCGGCATCTACAGCAAGATCGCGCCAGACAAGGTGACGATCGGCTTCAACTGCCCCGAATTCGATGCGGAAGGCCGATATGTGCAGTGCGACTTCGGCAACCTATCGGTGATCTCGGTGTACTGTCCTTCGGGTTCCTCGAGTCCTGAGCGGCAGGAGGCAAAATTCCGTTTCATGGAGCTGTTCCTGCCGCACCTGCTGCAACTCGCGCAATGCGGCCGCGAAGTCGTGATCTGCGGCGACTGGAACATCGCGCACCAGCAAATCGACTTGAAGAACTGGAAGAGCAACCAAAAGAATTCAGGTTTCCTGCCCGAAGAACGCGCGTGGCTGTCGCGCGTGTTTGACGAGCTTGGCTTGGTCGACGTATACCGGCACCTGCATCCCGATACGACGGACGCCTGCTACACGTGGTGGAGCAATCGCGGTCAGGCCTGGGCCAAGAACGTCGGCTGGCGCATCGATTACCACGTCGCAACGCGCGGCATCGGGACGACCGCGCACACCGCTTCCATCTACAAGGACGAGCGCTTCAGCGATCACGCGCCGCTGAGCATCGCCTATCACTGGACGCATCAGGGCCAACAGATTTAACAATCTGACACCCCCTTCGGACAAGGGCGTTGCTATCATGCCGACGGATCAACCTGATCCGCCGGCATTCCTGGCCCGACGATGAACGCTACTACGCTTTCCACCCTACGATCGATCGATGTTGGCAACGCAGCTTCAGACAAGCGCCTGAATGGCTTGATCCGTCTGGCGACATTGCATTTCGGGCTCGACATGATCGTGATCGCCTTGCAT
>DATAHI010000242.1:0-9200 GCA_036263255.1 Oxalicibacterium sp.
ACAATGCGTTGTCTCCGAGCTCGACCAATCAGGCCAGTCCCAATCTTGAGCCGCAAAAAGGCACCAACGTCGAAATCGGCACCAAGTGGGACCTGTTCGATAATCGTGTTTCCGCGACGGCCGCAATCTACCGCAGCGAAAACTCCAACGAACTCGTTTCTGACGGTGGTAGTCCGGCAAACTTCACGCAGATCGGCAAGCGCCGTGTCGACGGCATTGAGCTCGGCCTGGTCGGCCAGATTACGCCGCGCCTGAACATCAGCACCGGTTTGTCGTACATGGATTCGAAAATCCTGCAGGGCACAGTGAACAATTCCGGCGCCAACAGCACTGGCGGCGTCATCGTCTTCACACCGAAGGTGACCTTTACGTCGTGGCTCACTTACAAACTGCAGAACGGCGTGACGATCGGCGGCGGTGCGCGATATGTCGATACTGCAGCGCGTAGTAGTGCGGCAACGACAAGCAATCTTCTCAACATCCCATCCTACTGGGTGGCCGATGCAATGGCGTCATATGACGTGACGAAGAATCTGTCGTTGCAGCTCAACATCTACAATCTGTTCGACAAAACGTACTACACCGCGCTCAACAACGGCGGATCGCGTTACTACCCTGGGCAGGAGCGTAATGCTTTGTTGACGGCAAACCTGAGGTTCTAAAACAAGGCAAAGCTATACTGATAAGCCTCTCCGTCAGGGGAGGCTTTTTTTATTGAGGAAGAAGAACATGATGCTTCACATTCCCGATGTACTGACGGCGACGCAGGTAAAGGAAATGCGGCAGCGTCTGGACTCATCCGAATGGGTGGATGGGCGCCAAACGGTAGGAGAGCAAGGCGCGAAAGTGAAGCGCAATCGGCAACTGGCCGAACTTTCTCCTTTAGGGCGGGAGTTAGGCGAAACGATTCTCAAGGCATTGTCCGCCAATCCTCTATTTATTTCCGCTGCACTTCCTCATCGCTTCGTGCCGCCGCTATTCAACCGCTACGAAGGCGGAGAACATTACGGTTTTCACATTGACGGCTCGATCCGATCAATTCCCGGTACCAACTTGAGCTTGCGCACGGATCTCTCATGCACCCTGTTTCTGTGTGAACCCGACGAATACGAGGGCGGTGAACTGATCGTCGCCGATACTTATGGCGAGCATGAGGTGAAGCTGCCTGCCGGCGACATGGTTCTTTACCCCTCGAGCAGTTTGCACAAGGTAGAGCCAGTCACGCGCGGTGCGCGCGTCTGCTCGTTCTTCTGGGTGCAAAGCATGGTAGCGGATGATGGACGCCGCACGATGTTGTTCGAACTCGATCAGCAGATTCAGAAGTTACGCGCAAAGCTTGGTGATGCCGAGGAGGTCGTAAGCTTGACAGGTCACTACCACAACCTGCTGCGGCAGTGGGCGGTTGTTTGAATCATCAAAGCAGTTCGTGGAACGTTTGGCGCGAAAACTTGAACATCGTCGCGTAATTACAAACGGCATATGTCATGAATGAGCATAGAACCCCAAGGGCAATGACGCGCAAAAACGATAGAACGCGTTAGTACACGTCGCGCTTGTACCGCCCCTGCGCAACCAGCTCTGCTACGGCGTCTTCGCCCAGAATATCGATCAACCCAGTTTCGACACCGCCTGCCATGCCTTCAAGGCTGCCGCACACATAAATTGCTGCGCCTTGAGCAATCCATTCATGCACAGCATCCGCGCGCTCTCGCAGTCGATCCTGCACATAACGCCGTTCGTTTTGATCGCGTGAAAAAACCATGTCGAGGTTGGTCAACACGCCCTGCGATTGCCACACCTCAATCTCGTCACGATAATAAAAATCACTCGCGGCATTCCGTTCACCGAAGATCAGCCAGTTACGTGAAGGATGCGTGGCAAAAACTGCTGCGCGGGCCTTGAGGTGGCTGCGCAAGCCGGCAAGACCGGTGCCGTTACCGATCAGGATCAGGGGCCGGTGCGCGTTGGTACCAATGCGGAAATTGCCGTGCGTGCGCAAGCGCAGATCGATCGATGTGCCGATCGGCGCACCGTGCGTCAGCCAGCCCGACGCGACGCCGAGCGTGCCATCCTCGTGCTGTTCTTGACGCACGAGCAGATGAATACGCTTATCGGCGGGAATCGAGGCGACCGAATATTCGCGCGCACGCTGCCGATCTTGCGGGGCGAGAATTTGCGCAAGATCGCCGGCTTCCCACGTCCCAGCATGGTCATCCGGCGCTTCCAGTTCGATGTGATAGACAGGCCCGCCTGCACTGTGCGGATTCAGCAACCGCCGCACTGCCAATCGCCACGCCTGATACGCTGGCGCCTGCCAGTCAGGTACGTCGTTCGTGCCGGCAATGCGATGAATGTGATGCTGCCAGGCTTGCAGCGATTCGCTTCCTTCATTGTCAACCGTGACAGGGTCGAACAGGGCCTGGGCGCGGCTTGCTGTAAGCCAGGTCGCGAGCGCCCGACCGAAGCCGCAGAAGTTGGCGTAGCTACGGTCGCCCAGCATCAGCAAACCATAATGTAGACCGCCAAGTTCGGCAGGCCTCTGCATCAGCCTGTCGAAAAAGAGGGAAGCATTGTCGGGAGGGTCGCCTTCGCCGTAGGTGCTGGCGATGAACAAGACCCGCTCGGCGGATCGCAGCGTTTCCTCGTCGACGCCCGACAATGTCGAGACGCGCGCCGTCACACCGCCGGTATGGAGCACGCGTGCGGTTTGCCGCGCAAGCTGTTCTGCGAATCCTGTTTGGCTGGCATAGGCGATCAGCCATGTTCGCTCGTCGTTCGCTGTCGGTGTCCAAGCATCGGCTTCGCGCGCAGCCTGCTTGCGCTTGCGCGATTCGGCCAGATAAATGGCAGCGCACATCACCAGATAGGCGACAACGAGCAGCAACGCAAGGAGGAGGCGGGATGTCGTCACGGGAGAGTTCTCAATCGAGCAAGGCCTTAAGCGGTTCACTCAAGGTTTCGACGAAGCCATCCCGATCGCGGCGCAAAAAAAGCGCGCACAGGCCGAGCTGATTTGCGAGTGCGCAGCCTTCATCGGCACCCAGCACGCCAAGCGCGGTGGACCAGGCGTCGGCTGGCATGGATTCACGGTGCAAAACAGTAACCGATGCAAGGCCGTTGGATATTGGCCAGCCGTTACGCGGATCGATGGTGTGCGAATAGCGAGTGTGATCCGTTTCGAAATAGCGCCGGTAATCGCCCGAGGTGGCGACAGACCAGCCATGCAGCGCAGCAATGGTTTCATTCATCCACGGCACATGCTGTGTTCCGCATGCTGGCGCATCGGCCAAGGGTTGTTCCAGCGCCACCCACCACGGTTGTCCGTCGGGCTTGACGCCTTCGCCGCGCAATTCGCCTCCGACTTCGACTAAAAAATCTTCCAAGCCGAGTTGCAGCAATCGTCGCGCCACTTGATCGACGCCGTAGCCTTTCGCAATGGCGGACAGGTCGATATACATGCCACCAGACTGATGCGCACATCGCGTCGCGGCGTCCAGCTCCAGCTTTTGCCAGCCGCAAAGCGCGCGCGCCGCATCTAGCTGTTCTTTGTCCGGTGCGACGAAGTTGCTGTCGCCATAGCGTGCGACGGGGCCGAAGCCCCAGGCATTGACCAATGCACCTGCAGTCGGATCGTAAGCGCCGCCCGATGCCGCTGCGACCTGCAATCCATATTGAAGCACCTGGAAGAATTCAGCCGGTAGCGGATGCCAGCTGCCGGCCGTAGCGGCATTGAAGCGGCTGAGATCCGATGCGGCATCCCACGTGCTCATCTGCGCGACGACGAGATCCAGCTCGGCCTGGATCGCTTGCTGTAGCCGAGCAAGGGTGCTGGCATTTGTCACCATGCGAACCGACCACGTGGTTCCCATTGTGCGGCCGTGCAACGTGTGTACCGCACCGCCCCATAAGGGTGGCGCGGGCGGCGAGGCAAGCGGTGGGACCAGCGTGCGTCTCATGGCATAAAAGGAAGCGCGTAAAAGAAAAGCGCTCGCAGCCATTCGGCAACGGGCGCAGCGAGGAAATAAATCAGGGCTGCAGCACTTCCAGCGTGGCGCTGTAGCTGGCGCGCACGATCGGTTTGGCCAGCGTTCCCGTTTCGCCCTGTGGGGGGCGGCCGGTATTGGCGCCGATCCAGTACATGCCGGGGCTCGGCCACTTGATAGAGATCTTGCCGTCTTTGTCGGTCTTCAGTGTGATCTCGCCGAGTGCATCGCGATAACGGTTGCCACCGCGGATCACCGTCACCGTCAGATCGCTGGCAGGCTTGCCGTCGAGCGTGAAGCGCAGGCTGGTGGTGTCGCCGGTAAAGAGTTCGGTCGGTGAAGTCAGCGGCATCATCTCGATGCCTTTTCCGGTGCTATTCCACTCGGTTTTACCGGCTTTGTCGCCGACGCGCACGAAAGTCTCGTTGCGGCTCAGCATGCGCGTCACGTTCACATCCTGTGCATTGGCGGGCACTTCCTTCTTGAAGGATTCTGCATCGCCGCGCCAGCGCTTCATCTGACCGTCCACTTTGTACATCGCACTCAAGCCGTCATTTGATAGCGAGATGCGATAGCTCCCGGCTTCGGGCAATTTCAACTCGAAGCTGCTGCGCTGCTTGCCGCGCCATACGTTTTCGGCTTGAGGGTGGATGTTGTTCGGGCCGTCCACAGCAACGGTTTCAATCTGTACCGCGTGGTCCGGGATGAACAATTCTTCGGTTGCCGCCGTATCGAAGGTGACGACTTCATCCGCCTTGTCGACCAATGTGGCCGAAGGCAGAAGGAAGGAGCGATGCGCGTGCGCGGCCAGCGGCATGGCCAGGATTAACGAAGCGCTCAGTGCAAGGGCATATCGGTTGAAAGACGGTGTGAGCATGAATCTTCCCTTCGGCTTACGGTTTGAGTTCGATGGAGACGGCGCCCAGCTCGTGGTCCCCCCTGGCTTGCGTGCTTTGCGTCGCTTTCGGCGGCCACTGGAACGGTACACGTACGACTTCGCGGCCGCCGGCTTCGCGTGCGGCTTCGGCGACCAGTGTGTATTGACCCGCCGGCAGTGAATTCAGGTCGTATTTCGCGCCGTTGAAACTTGCCTCATGGACGCCCGGCGCACGCGTCGCGCCGCTGATGCCGTCGACCGGCATCTGCAGATCGCGTCCGCTCTTGCGCCACCACTGGCGTACGTCCTTCAACCATTTGGTGCCGGCGTTGTCCTTCTTCTTTACGTCATACCAGACGGCCAGATTGCGCACGAAGGTCTGGTTGCTGTTTTCGATCCACATCGCAACGTAGGGCTTGTGATATTCAGCCACGTTCAGCTGCGGAATTTCGACCTTGACGTTCATGTCGGCGGCGAGTGCGGGTGTCGTCAGCGCGGCACCTAGCATGAAGGAATAGCGGAGTCGCATGCGAAAAGTCCTCTGGAATATCAATGGATGAACAGGATGGCGAGCAGCAGCGGAATCAACACGCCAAGGCCCACGACAGGCCAGGTACTGGGGCGATTCGTTGCATGCATCTTCAGGATGAACAAGCCGGTCAGCGCAAAGACCAGGCAGGACAGCGCGAACAGATCGATGAACCAGCTCCAGGCTGTACCGGTGTTGCGGCCTTTGTGCAAATCGTTCAGATACGAAATCCAGCCGCGGTCGGTCAGCTCGTATTCGACCTGGCCGCTGACGCGATCGATGCGCAGCCAGGCGTCGCCACCGGGGCGCGGAAGTGCCACATAGATTTCTTCCGGCGACCACTCGGCCGCACGTGTGCCAACCTTGATTTGCATCGATGCATCGAGCCAGCCACGCACATCCGGTGGCAAGGGGTCGGCGGCACTGTCGCTGTCGTCGCCGATGTTGACCTTGGCCAATGCCTCGCGCAGTGCTGTCGGCAATTGCCCCATGCGGGAAGTAACCTTCGGCTTCGCTTCGATCTGCGCAGCATGGTTCAGCGTAAAGCCCGTAACGGCGAACAGCAGCATGCCAAGCAGGCACAGCGCCGAGCTGATCCAATGCCACTTATGCAAGGTTTTCAGCCAGTACGCGCGGCGGGGATTATGAGCGCGGGCTTCCATTGGGGGAACGTTTTCCGGTCATCGGAAGATTCTGTAAATAACAATTATTCTCATTTGGATTGTCGGTGAATCAGACCGGCTTTGCAACAGGTTTCGTGTAAAGAAGTTTGAAGCGGTGCCTATACGCGGGCCAAATGAAGAACGAGAGCAGTGGCCTGCCAATCGGCATATGTGCGCGAACCGCTATAGCGGACGATGAATATGCGAACAGAGAGCCATGCCATCGTCATGGCGCTACGGGCGATCACGGAGGGTAAGTTCCTAACGGAGAAGGAACGGGGAAGAGCCATAGTGGGCGCTGCAATGCAGACGCAAATACCGGGCGCGCTACTTCCTATATCGCTGACGTCGTTGCGAATAGGAAGTGCTATCAACCGGTGAGGTCGCCGGAAAGTAACGCTACCTGCGCATGCAAAAAAGGGGCGAAATTTTTGCTGAAAAACCCTTGAAACGCGATTGCAGAATTCCTATATCGGAATCGGCGGAATGCTCGATCGAGGTCCGCCGCATTTATCGCTTGATTTTGAAAGGATATGACCATGAGAGCATTTGACTTTACCCCTCTATACCGTTCCGCGATCGGCTTCGATCGCTTGGCGCAATTGTTCGACGATGCCGCACGCGAGGCGCAGCCAAGCTATCCTCCGTACAACATCGAACTGGTCGGTGAAGACCAATACCAGATCACCATGGCTGTAGCAGGTTTCGATCGCTCCGAAATCGATATCGAAATCGAGCGCGATACCCTGAAGATTACCGGCCGGAAGCAACGCGACGATGGCAACCGTAACTTCCTGCATCGCGGCATTGCATCACGCAATTTCGAACATACGTTCCGCCTGGCAGATCATGTGCAGGTCGTCGGCGCCAAGCTTGAAAACGGCTTGCTGAACATCGAGCTGAAACGCGAAATTCCCGAGGCGCTGAAGCCGCGGAAAATCGCGATCGATGGCATTGCGCCGAACAATGTTCAGGTCCTGGAACAAAGAGCTGCCTGATATTTCAGGCGCGCAACGAGGCGGGCGATTTCGCCCGCTTTTTTTGCGCGCACGGATGGGCCAGCTTAAGTTCTCCTAAGTCTCGAATGCGATTTGCAATATGTCTGCGTGCGAGCGAAACATTCGCTCTTAGCGTTTGTCATACCGGCCTCTTCGTCCACAGGAGGTCTCCATGAACTATCGTTATCCATTCGCAGCTTTGCTGCTTTCGACCATGTTGCCGTACGCGGCGCACGCCGATACGCAGGACAAGCATCCCGCGTATTTACATGCGTTGTCGGACCTACGCGACGCGCGCGCAAATCTTGAGCACAAGGCCGGCAACGATCGTGTCAGTCAGCAGGAAGACAAGGCCATTGCCGAGATCGATTACGCTGCGCAAGCCGTCAAGCGCATTGCGGCGGCGGATGACAAAGGGCTGTATAACAGGCCGCATGAAGATGCTCAGTTCGATCATGCCGGTCGCCTGCATCATGCCGAAGACCTGTTGCAGAAGGCGAAGAGCGATCTAGCGCAGCGGGAAGACAATGAGGAAGCGAAGAAGCTGCAGCGGCACGCGATCGATCATGTGCAGGCAGCATTGCAGGCAACCGAGATGGCAATCAAGGAAGTCGAGCACGGCGCCCATTGAAGCAAGGGAGTTGTAGGGATCCGCATTGCGGGATGCGGAAAGAACGATCCCGCAATGCGTTGATGTGTTGCCTCGTTTCAGACGCACCGCGAGCGCGACTTCGCCGGCGAGCGGTATTCATCGTCGGTCCGGCCAGGGCTTTCGGTGATAATAGCGGGTCATTCATCTACCGCGCCGCGTCCCTGCCATCTCATGCCCGCCGATTTTGCTCCACTTAAGAACGATACGTTTCTGCGCGCGCTATTGCGCCAGCCGACCGACTATACGCCCGTCTGGCTGATGCGCCAGGCGGGGCGCTATCTGCCGGAATATCGTGCGACGCGAGCGCGGGCCGGATCCTTTTTAGGCTTGGCGAAGAGTCCTGATTTCGCCACGGAAGTTACCCTGCAACCGCTCGACCGCTATGCGCTGGATGCGGCCATTCTGTTCTCGGACATCCTCACCGTGCCCGACGCCATGGGTTTGGGCCTGTATTTCAATGAGGGGGAGGGTCCGCGTTTCGAGCGCCCGCTACGGGATGAAAAAGCAGTATTGTCCTTGCAGGTGCCGCCAGCCGGCTCGCTGCAATACGTCTTCGATGCCGTGACGCAAATTCGTCACGCATTGAACGGGCGCGTGCCCCTGATCGGCTTCTCGGGCAGTCCGTGGACCTTGGCCTGTTACATGGTGGAGGGCGGCGGTTCCGACGATTTCCGTACCGTCAAGACCATGCTGTACGATCGGCCGGATTTGATGCGCCACATCCTGCAGACCAATGCGGTGGCGGTGGCTGATTACCTCAACGCACAAATTGCTGCCGGCGCACAAGCCGTCATGATTTTCGATACCTGGGGCGGCACGCTGGCCGATGGCGTGTACCAGCGGTTTTCCTTGCATTACATGCGTGAAGTGCTGCAACGGTTGTGCAAGGAGCGCGACGGCAAGCGTGTTCCGGCGATCGTTTTTACCAAGGGCGGCGCGCTATGGCTGCCGGAAATCGCGGAAAGCGGTGCGGATGCGATCGGTCTCGACTGGACGGCAAATCTGGCAGCGGCACGCGCCGCAGTCGGTCATCGGGTTTGCTTGCAAGGAAATCTGGATCCCAATGTGCTGTTTGCGCATCCGGACTGCATACGGAAGGAAGTTGCCTCTGTTCTGGCCTCCTATGGGCACCATGGCGCCGCCAGCGGTCATGTATTCAATCTAGGGCACGGTATCTCTCAATTCACCCCGCCAGAGTCGGTCTCGGCTCTGGTTGATGCCGTACACGAATTCAGTCGTTCCTATCATGTAGGCATCGATGTATCGTAGGTGTCTGCTGACACGCTGTGATAATCCGCTATCTGGAAAATTGAGCCGGAAAAAACGGTATGTCGTATCACGAATGCACCTTATGCACATCCATCAACGCTTTACGGTACTGCGGGATTTTAGTGAGGGAGGAATTTACGTGGCGACATGTGCCGAAACAAGTCATTGATTTTTAAGGATTAAAAATCTGCATGTTGTTTGAGCAAATTATTGAGACCCGCGCCATTACT
>DATAHI010000243.1:0-7135 GCA_036263255.1 Oxalicibacterium sp.
TGACCCGCAGGACAAAACCACGATCAGCATCTTCGATGCGGGTTGGCATCAAGGCGTGATCGGTATCGTCGCGTCGCGGCTGAAGGACAAGTTCTACCGCCCGACGATCACTTTCGCCGATGCAGGCGACGGTTGGATCAAGGGCTCCGGACGCTCGATTACCGGTTTCCATCTGCGCGATGCGTTGGATCTGGTCTCCAAGCACGCCCCCAGCCTGATCGACAAGTTCGGCGGCCACGCCATGGCGGCCGGATTGACGATACGTGCCAGCGCCTTCGGCGCGTTCACGCAAGCCTTTGAGGCCGTCGGCAAATCGCTATTAAACCGGCACCAGTTGCAACGCGTGATCGAAACCGACGGCCCGCTGGAAGCGGAATATTTCAGCACCCAATTCATCGAACTGCTGGAGGGACAAGTCTGGGGCCAAGGCTTTGCACCACCGCTGTTCTGTGACGAATTCCGCGTGCTCAATCAGCGCATTCTGAAAGAACGCCATCTGAAACTCACGCTGGAAAAAGACGGCCGCCAGTTCGATGCCATCTGGTTCAGTCACACTGAATCGCTGCCGGCGCGCACCCGCGTCGCGTACCGGCTGGATGCCAATGAGTTCAATGGCGTGACGCGTGTGCAACTGCTGGTCGAACATGCAGAACCGCTATAGGAACTGCATCGACGATCAGCTGCACAAGCCTTCCAGCGTGCGTCGCGTGTATTCTTCGACGTAGTCGATCAAATCATCCACCGCCTTGCGCGCAGCGGGTTCATCGGCTGCTGCGATCGCTTCCGCCATGCGGGCGTGCAATTCACAGACCTTGTTTAGATCGCCATAGCGCCGAAAATAAAGAAACCAGAAACGCCGTGTCTGCGCCTGGATGGCCGACATTGCCATCAACGCGTATTTGTTGTGCCCGGTTTCGGCGACAAGCGCATTGAATTCGCGGTCGGCAGGAATGAAAAGCTCCGCATCGTTCGCCTCACCTGCTTCACGGAAGCGATCGGCGAGGGAACGGAAGCGCTCCCGTTCTGCCAGCGTTACCAGCCGTGCGGCACGCCCGGCGAGCATCTTTTCCAATTCACGCCGCACCTCGATCAGGCGCATCTGATCGGTGATGTCGATAGGCGAGATGATGATGCCAGCGCGCGGCACGATCGATACCGTGCCTTCGGCAGCGAGGCGCTGCAGCGCCTCCCGTATCGGCGTGCGCCCTAACCCCACCAATTCGCCCAGCGCCTTCTCGGATACCTTCGCCCCCGGTTCCAGTACGCCCTTGACGATCATCTCCTCGATCAACTGGTAAGCCTGCAAGGATTGTTTCTGCTTCGCGGCGACTGTTTGCGCGTCTTTTCTTGAATTCAAATGCACACCTGACGGAAAAGGATTGGACCGTATTTTAGTCACGCAATGTGCGTGCCTTGTGAAATCGATGAAGACGAGCGTATGGCCGTGCTCCGATCAAAACGTGGCCGTCCAATATCCCTTTACGGTGCAAGGCCGCACCAAAAAGAAACCAGCGCGGTTGAAAACCTGCCTGGACGTGATAAAAAACAACATTTTCTGTTAAATATCAGCAACTTACGCATCTGATATATCACAGGCATATCAATTGCTACAGTATAGGAGTCACCTCACCAGGAGAGCTCCATGAACACCCTCTTAGCCCAGCAAGACGCCAAAGCGGTCGGCGTGATCGGCAATCGATGGACGCAATTGGTACTTGGTTTGATCTGCATGATGGCCATCTCGAGTCCGCAGTATGTCTGGACGCTGTTTACCAAACCCTTGATGGCCAAACTTGGCGTATCGCTCGCAGAACTGCAGGTCACCTTCTCGCTGCTGATCGTCCTGCAGACCTTTCTTTCGCCCTTGCAGGGCTACCTGATCGACAAGTTTGGCCCCCGCTTGCTGCTGGCGACCGGCGCCGTGCTGACCGGACTCAGCTGGATTCTCGCTTCGTCGGCCGATACGCTGATGTCCGTCTACCTGACTTACGGTCTGCTAGGTGGCGTCGGCACCGGCATCATCTACGTCGGTATCGTCGGTCTGATGGTGGCCTGGTTCCCTGACAAGCGCGGCATGGCAGCCGGCGTTGTCGCCGCCGGCTATGGCATGGGCGCGGTGCTGACCACGTTTCCGGTGACGACCAGCATCGCAACCCTCGGGTATCAGCCGACGCTGCTGCACTTCGGTGCAATTTTCGGCGCCATCGCGTTCGTTGCCGCGCTTGGCATGAAGCGTCCTCCCAAGGACTGGATGGCCGACCACATCGCGTTGAACAGGAAAACCACCGGCGTTTCCTCTTCCGTCATGTTGAAGACACCGGTCTTCTGGCTGATGTTCCTGATGATGACCATGATGTCGACTTCCGGCCTGATGGTGATCTCGCAGATGGCGAGCTTTTCCAAGGACTTCGGCATTACGGAGGCAACAGTGTTCGGTCTGGCTGCGTTGCCGCTGGCATTGACTGTAGACCGATTCACCAACGGACTGACGCGCCCCTTCTTCGGCTGGATCTCGGATCGTATCGGCCGCGAACAAACCATGCTGATCGCGTTTGGCCTGGAAGGCATTGCGATGACTTTATGGCTCCTCACGCGCGAACATACGTTGCTGTTCGTGCTGTTTTCCGGTCTGGTGTTCTTCGGTTGGGGTGAAATCTTTTCGCTGTTCCCGTCCACACTGACTGACACTTTCGGCGAACAGCATGCGACGACGAACTATGGCTTCCTGTACATGGCGCAGGGTGTCGGCTCCATCTTCGGCGGCCCGCTCGCGGCGTATCTGCACGGCGTGACGGGAAGCTGGATTCCGGTTTTTGCAACCGTCATTACACTCGATCTCCTTACCGCGCTGCTCGCCATCGCCGTGCTTCGACCGCTGCGTCAACGGTATCTGCGCTCCACCGCTGCAAACTGAAATATGCGGCGCTCCGTTGGTACTTTATCGACGGAGCGCTTCCCCTTATTCACTCCCGGAAGATTCCTTGATTCACACAATACGTTCGACGCAAGGCATGGCGGTCGCGCCGCACGCCCTCGCCTCGCAAAGCGCCATCGCCGTCTTGCGCGACGGCGGCAATGCCATCGAGGCGATGATCGCGGCAGCGGCGACCATTTCGGTCGCATACCCTCACATGAACGGCATCGGCGGCGATGCGTTCTGGCTCGTCGTACCGCCCCAAGGAGTGCCCATCGCGATCGATGGCGCCGGCACCGCAGGCAGCAAGGCGACGATCGACTTTTACAAGAATGCGGGATATGAGCGCATACCGACGCGCGGCCCGCTCTCGATGAACACGGTTGCCGGAGCCATTGGCAGCTGGGATGCAGCGCTCGCCGTATCGCAGCAGCACGGCGGCAGACTGGGCCTGCCCCGTTTGCTGCGGGACGCGGTTCACTACGCCGGCAGCGGCATCGCCGTAACTGCCAGTCAGGTCGCCTCGACTTCAGCCAAACTTGCCGAACTGACGCCCCAGCCCGGCTTTGCCGAACGCTTTTTGCCGGGAGGCGAAGTGCCGCAAGTCGGTTCGGTATTTCGACAACCGACACTTGCCCGCTTCATGGAACGCCTGGCCGTCAACGGTCTCGACAGCTTCTATCGCGGCGCTCTGGCGGACGAAATTGCCGCGGATTTCCAGACAGTCGGTTCCCTGCTGACGCTGGAAGATCTGCGCGGATTTCGTGCTCGCGTATGTGCGCCGCTGCAGCTCGAACTGGAAGAAGGCGCCGTGTTCAACATGGTGCCCCCAACTCAGGGCGTGCTGTCGCTTGCGATTCTGGGCATGCTGGAACGCAAGGGACTCCGCTCGATCAAGCCCGATAGCGCGGACCATATCCATCTATGCGTCGAGGCCACCAAACAGGCATTCACGCAGCTGCGTGACAAGTACCTGACCGACCCCGCGTACATGCCCATGGCACCGGAAACATTGATCGAGTCCTCGCGTCTCGACGCCCTGGCCGCAGAAATTCATTTACCGAAAGCACTGCCATGGGGCAGCGTATCGACAACCGGCGACACGATCTGGATGGGCGTCATCGATTGCGAAGGCTGGGCAGTCTCGTTCATCCAAAGCATTTATCACGAGTTCGGCAGCGGCGTCGTGCTGCCGAAAACCGGCCTCAACTGGCAGAACCGCGGCACCTCGTTCAGCCTCGACCCGTCACACCTGCAGGCGCTGCAAGCTTTCAAGAAGCCCTTTCACACACTGAATCCTGCAGCGGCGCGGCTGAAAGACGGCCGCACGATGGTATATGGAACGATGGGGGGCGATGGACAACCGCAAACCCAGGCAGCGGTATTCTCGCGCGCGGTATGGTTCAACCAGCCCCTGCAGCAGGCGGTCAGTGCGCCGCGCTGGCTGCTCGGCCGCACATGGGGGCAAAGCAGCGATACGCTGAAGCTGGAAAGCCGCATTCCTGCCAATATCGTCGCCGACCTGCAGCAGCGCGGTCACGACATCGAGATGCTTGCGGACTACGATGAAGTGGCAGGCCATGCAGGCGCCATCATCCGCCACGCAAACGGCGTACTGGAAGGCGCGGCGGATCCGCGCTCGGACGGTGGGGTAGCGGCCTACTGAGGAACCTTCGGCTCAGCGCACCGGCAGGAACTGCAGAAAGGAAGCGCCGAGAATGTTCTGCACATAGTTAATGCCGGCGCGACGGTACTTTTCGGTGGCGAATTCGGCTACCAGATCAAGGCGGCCGACGATCTTGCCAAACTCACGTTCGAAGCTCAGGTTGCGTCCGTTTTCCGCAATGCCGTCCGACAGCAGCAAGGTCTCGCCTGCCGCATTGCGACGACTGGACAGCAGCCAGACAGCGATTTCGATATTGCGCGCCGCGTTATAGATATGCTGCGCGTCCAGTCCGTCAACCAGGAAAAATTCGGTCTTGCCGCCATGCGCGGCGATGATCATGTCGGCACTGCTGTAGATGAAGGCCGCCACACGGTCGCCAGCGAATTCCGGCGACAAGGCCAAGGACAATGCCTTGATGTCGCGCCTGCCCTGCAACGCAGGCCACGGCTGGCGCTGTTCGATCGCATCGCGCACGCGCCGCTCGCTTTCCTCGCGGCTCGCCGCCGTCTTCTTCCACTCGGCCGGATTGCGGCGATACAGCTTGTCCATCAGCAGGTACAGGCTGTCTAGGTTGTCGCGCATCGCAAGAGTGGCGACACGGTCGGTATCCGATTGCGCCATTTCCTGCCCGCTCGCCGGCATCCCCTTTACGCCACCGTGTGTGGCCGGCGCCGAATTCATGCTGGAACAGGCTGCCAGCATGGTGCAAAGCAATGCAGTTCGCGTCCGCCTCATTCTTCTTGCTCCCCTGACAATTTTTGTTCTCGGATCCCGCCTGATGACGGGCGCCGCGCCTGTTTGCACTCCACGGCTCGGATATAATCTCCGGTTTGATCGCAAAAGAAAATATCATGGAAGCCGAACGCCTCAATTCCCTTCAATCCCTGCTTGACGATCTGACGACGCGCGCAGCCGAACTTCGGAGGTATCTTTGACTTCGATGTGAAGTCGGAGAAACTCGAACAGGTCAACGGCGAACTCGAAGATCCCGAGGTCTGGAACGACCCAAAACGCGCCCAGGAACTGGGCAAGGAAAAGAAATCGCTGGAAGCGATTGTCCATACGCTGACGAAGATCGACAGCGAACTCGCCGATGCGCGCGATCTTTTCGCGATGGCGCGCGACGAAAAGGACGACGACACGCTCGAATCCATCGAAGGCGATGCGGAAAACCTGCGCAAGCTGGTGGAAGACATGGAATTCCGCCGCATGTTCAGCAATCCGATGGATGGCAACAACTGCTTTATCGACATCCAGGCTGGCGCTGGCGGCACCGAGGCGCAGGACTGGGCGTCGATGCTGCTGCGCCAATATCTGCGCTACTGTGAACGCAAGGGCTTCAAGGCCGAAATCCTGGAACAATCCGATGGTGAAGTAGCGGGTATCAAGACGGCGACCATCAAGGTTGAAGGCGAATATGCGTATGGCTTCCTGCGCACCGAGACTGGCGTGCATCGCCTGGTGCGCAAGTCGCCGTTCGATTCGGCCAATGGCCGCCATACCTCGTTCTCCAGCTTGTTCGTCTATCCGGAAGTGGACGACTCGATCGACATTGAGATTAATCCGGCCGACGTGCGCATCGATACCTATCGCGCGTCCGGCGCCGGCGGCCAGCACATCAACAAGACCGACTCTGCGGTGCGCCTGACGCACGGCCCGACCGGTATCGTCGTGCAGTGTCAAAACGATCGCTCGCAACATCGCAATAAGGCCGAAGCCTGGGACATGCTGAAGGCCAAGCTGTACGAACTGGAATTGCGCAAACGCATGAGCGAGCAACAAAAACTGGAAGATTCCAAGACCGACGTCGGCTGGGGTCACCAAATCCGTTCGTATGTGCTGGATCAGTCGCGCATCAAGGATTTGCGCACCAACTACGAAGTCGGCAATACCAAGGCCGTGCTGGACGGCGACCTGGACGGCTTCATCGCCGCTTCGCTGAAACAGGGCGTATAAGGCCCGAGCCAACGCCCTGCTCTTTCTCTCGTACTCACACACTCGAACTCATGACCACGCCCAACGACAACGCCGCCCCGCAGCTCGACGAAAACAAGATCATTGCGGAGCGCCGTGCCAAGCTCGCCGCGCTGCGTGCGCAAGGCGTCGCCTTTCCCAACGATTTCCGTCCACAACACAAGGCCGCCGACTTGCACGCGCAGTACGACGGCAAATCGCGCGAGGAACTGGAAGCGAACCCGGTTACCGTCGTCGCCGCCGGTCGCATGATGCTGCGCCGCGAAGCCGGCAAGAAGGCCGCGTTCGCCACGCTGCAGGACGCCTCGGGCCCGCGTGCCGACGGCCGCATCCAGATCTACGTGACGCTGGATAACACCGGCGAAGCAGCAATGGCCGCACTGCACGGCTACGACCTGGGCGACATCCTCGGCGTGTCCGGCACCTTGTTCAAGACCAAGACCGATGAATTGACGGTCAAGGTCACCGAGTTGCGCCTGCTGACCAAATCGCTGCGCCCGCTGCCCGACAAGTTCCACGGCCTGGCGGATCAGGAAACCAAGTACCGCCAGCGCTATGTGGATCTGATCACCAGCGAGGAA
>DATAHI010000244.1:0-3063 GCA_036263255.1 Oxalicibacterium sp.
CAGCATCAGCTGACGCGGCTTTTGCTCCAGCAAAGGCAACATGACGCCGCGCGCGGCACCACCAGCACCGAGCAACAGAACGCGCTTTCCCTCAATCGGTACGCCGGCATTGCGTACGATGTCCTGTACCAGGCCGACACCGTCCGTGTTGTCGCCAAGAATGCCGTCCCCTGTGAACTGCAGCGTGTTGACCGCGCCGGCTGCTTTGGCGCGTGCTGTCAGCGTATCAGCCAGTGCATGCGCTTCGAGCTTGAACGGTACGGTGACGTTCATGCCCTTGCCACCGTCTTCGACAAACTGGCGGACCGTGCCGACAAATCCGTCGAGGGGCGCCAGCAGGCGCTCATAGGTCAGCCGTTGCCCCGTCTGTGCTGCGAAACGCGCATGGATGTCAGGCGACTTGCTATGCGCAATCGGATTGCCGATTACCGCGTAACGATCAGCATGGGAGTCGGAAGCGCTCACTCAATTCCCTCGCGTTTCGGTTTCCAGTGCTTCATCGCGCGTGAACTTGAACGTCGTGATGATTTCCCACACGTCTTCCTTGCCAGGCGTGCGCATGTTCTCGGGGAATCGGCCAAAAGGCGCGGTCCGCTGCACGATCCGCAGCGCGGCCTTGTCCAGTGCCGCGATGCCCGAACTGCGCTCCACTTTCGGCCCGCCGTCCTTCATGTACAGGGAACCGTCCGAGGCAATCGGAATGGAAATCGTCAGCTGGCCGTACAGTTTCTTGCCGTTCTCCTGCGGGAAGTTCAGTGTGCCGAAGCGTTCGATCTTTTCCTGGAAATTCTTGTAATAGGCAGCGTAGTCGACCTGGCGCGTACTGGGCGTGATCTGCGTTTTCTTCGGACGCTTGTTGTAGTCTTCGATATCGCGCGAAATTTCCGCTTCGCGACGCAGCAAGGCCTTGGCGCTGTCCAGCATGTCGGTCGCGTTGCGCTGCACCTGCGGCACTTCCTTCGGCTCGTCGGTTACTTGCGGCGCGTGGAACGGCGTCTTGTTCAATTGCGACAGCAGCTTCTTCTGGCTGCGCTCAAGATCCTCGACCTTGCGCTGCGCGGCTTTCACGCTGTCGCCATCCTCGCTCCTGCGCAAATCCGGCAAAGGCGACTTTGCCCGGCCCGCATCCGCATTGCCACCGCCGTCTAGATTTGCCTGCGCCAATGCTTCCGCCTTCAGCGGTGCCTTGTCGTGCTTGGCATTCACCAGGATGACTTCGAGGCCCGGATCGGTGGGCTTGAACTTCATCGCCTCCGGCGCAGTGAAATGCATCGCCAGCAGGCCTGCATGCAGCAGCACGGAGAACGCAATGGCGAAGCTCAGGATGCGATTCTGGGAAAGGGACTTCACGCGCTTGGTTTTCGATGATGAAGGAAAAACATTCTACGGCAAAGGACTGTCGATTTACGAATTTGCCGCTGCATCGGGCGGTGCATCTGATGCGCTTGCAACATCTGCCGCGACTGCATCGACGGCAACTTCTGCGGCCGCTTCACCGCCATCGGTTTCTTCTTCGATTTCCTCGGCGATCAACGCATCGCCTTGTTGCACGATATCGAGAATACGTGCTTCGACCGACAAATCGACCTCATCCCAGCGCAACAGATCGAGCTTGACTTGCGAGCCGCGCGCAATCTGCGGCATGCCGGGCAGCTTGATCACAAGCGGGATCTCGGTCAGGCGCAGCACTTCCTCCTTCAGCACCACGGCATCCACCTGCCGCGCATTTTGCTGCGCTAGCCAGCGTAGGCACCAGTAGCGTTCCATATCGGACTGGAAGGATGCATAAGCGCTATATGCGGCATCGAACGCGGAAACGATCGCAAACAAATCCGCGTCGCGCGGCTTGAAAGTCGCAACCAGCGGTGCCGTCACACCGTGCTCGATGCAATCCAGTATCTGCCACTGGTTCACCAGATCGGTATAGCGGCGTAGCGGCGAGGTGCTCCACACGTACTGATCGACACCCAGGCCCTGATGCGGCGCGGCGTGCGTCAGCATACGCACCTGCATCTTCGCCGCCCAGCCGTGACCCTGTCCGCCACCCTGCGCGCGATAGATGCCCGGCACGCCATGCTCATCCAGCAACTTGCCCCAGGTGCTGTTCGCAAAGATCATCAGTTCTGCAACGATCTTGTCGAGCGGCGCACCGCGCTTGCGGCGCTGAATCGTTACCACATCATGTTCGTCGACGTAGAAATTGAAATCGACGCGATTGGTTTGCTCGGGCCGCAGGCCGAAGCTCTCTCTCTTCGACATGCGCCCCTGTTCCAGCGTCTGCACCCATTGCCACAGGATCGCAAAGTCTTCCTTGTGTGGATAGTCACCGGTACCGGATGCAAGATTTTCTTCGGTAACCAGCTCATCGAGATCGTTATGCCGCAAGTTGGCAACGATCGGCACACCTTCCGCCTTCGACTCGGTTGACACGACAGTCCAGCTCGCGGGATCGACGGTTGCGTACAAGGAAACAGCAGGACACACCTTGCCCTCGCCCAGCGTGAATGCGTCCACCAGTTCGTCAGGCAACATCGTGATCTTGTCGCCCGGCATATAGACCGTGGACAAACGCTGGCGCGCGATCGTATCGAGCGCGTCTCCGCGCTTGATGCCGAGCGCAGGCGCGGCGATGTGGATGCCGATGCGCACCTTGCCGTCGGGCAGCCGAGTCACCGACATCGCATCGTCAATCTCGGTCGTCGTCACATCATCGATCGAAAAGGCGCGCACATCGGCGACCGGCAGATCGGGCAAGGCCGGCAAGGTAATCGATGGAAAGCCGGTTCCTTTCGGGAAGGATTCGAACAGGAATTTCGACAGGTGCAGCTCCTTGGCGGAGCGGATACCACCTACGGCGAGCATCAGCCGTTGCGGCGCAATCTGCATGTCGTTGCTGGCCGCTTCCAGCGCCTTGTACTCGATCGAATTCTTGTCGGGTTTGAACAGCAGCTGCGTCACGATGGGCTGCATCGCATCAGGCAGGCGATGCGCCTTCAGCTCCTCGACGTACTGCGCCTGCACCACAGCTTGTTGACGCTTCTTTTCCATGCCGGCCAAGGCTGC
>DATAHI010000245.1:0-1623 GCA_036263255.1 Oxalicibacterium sp.
ACCGGGATGCGCGGCCCGTCGTCGTTGACCACCAGGCGTACCTTGTCGTCCTGCACGATGCGTACCGTGACCCGTCCGCCGGACGGCGTATAGCGGATGGCATTGTCCACCAGGTTATTGATCATTTCGGTGACGCGCACTGCCTCGCCATTCAGCAGCACTGGCTTGTCGGCACCTTCGAAACCCAAATCGATGTTCTTCTTGTAGGCATGCGGCACCCAGTCCTGCGCCGCGCGCAACGCCACCTGGTTCAAATCGAAAGGCTGAAAGTTCGCCACCACGTTGTGCGGCTCATTGCGCGCCAGCGACAGCAGTTGCGACACCAGACGCGACAGCCGCTCGGCGCTGGTGTACAGGTGGCCGAGCGCGCGCTGCACTTGCGACAGATCGTTTTCACGTAACGCCAGTTCGATATGCGCCTTCAGGCCCGCCACCGGCGTGCGCAGCTGGTGCGCGGTATCGGCGATGAAGCGCTCCTGGAATCCGAGCACCGTATCGACGCGCTTCATCAAGTCGTTCACGGCGCCGACCAGCGGCTCGACTTCGCCCGGCACGCCGGTCGCCGGAATCGGACTGAGGTCCAGGTGCGACCGCGTCCCGAGTTCCTGCTGCAGCTTGCGCAAGGGAGCGAGGCCTTGCGCCACGCCGCGCCAGATCAGAAAGCCCGCAATCAAAATCAGCAGGACTTGCGGCAGGATGACCTGGATCAGCAACGTACGCATGTAACGCGTGCGTTTGATCTGCGTTTCGGCGACCTGAATGTACACCGGTTCTGTCGCGGGGTGAATCAGCGGATGGCCGCGCAGCAGTGCAATGCGCACCGGCTTGCCCATGAAGACATCGTCGTAATATGCAGTTTCCTTCCCGACCCGTATTTTTTTCTGTACCGGCATCGTGGGATCGCCGGCCAGCAGGTTGCCGTCCTCCGTGCGAATCGCGTAGTACACGTCATCTTCTTCATCGAGAAACAAGGTGCGCTCCGCTTCGGCCGACAAGTTAAAACCAAGACCTTCGCGCTCCTGCGTCACGTGCAACAGCATCTCGCGTGCAATTTCGTTCAACTCGACGTCGTACACGCCATTGGCGACATGACGCACGATGAAGTAGCTCCCCGCGATATCGATCAGCAGGATCAGTGATAGCGGAATCAGCACACGCTTCAGCAGCCTGCTGCGCAGCGTCGGGTTGCTGTGTGCGGTGGGGCTTGCCTCAGCTGTCACCGGCCTTCTCCAGCAGATAGCCCATGCCGCGCACGGTGCGAATCACAATATTGAAGGGCTCAAGCTTTTTACGCACACGATGCACATAGACTTCGATCGCATTGCTGCCGCCATCGTCGCCCCAGCCGAACAGGCGATCGACCATCTGCTCCTTCGTGACAACCTGGCCCTGGCGCGAGAGCAGCAGTTCGAGCACCGCCAGCTCGCGTACCGACAACTCGACCGGCTGGTCGTTGTGGAACAGACGATGCGCTTCCAGATCAAAGCGCAGCCCTCCATGTGTCAGGCTCTTGCCGGCATCGAATTGGCCGCGGCGGATCAGCGCACGCACGCGTGCCTCGAATTCGGGCAGATCGAAGGGCTTGGTCATGTAATCGTCCGCGCCGAGATCCAGGCCGGTCAC
>DATAHI010000246.1:0-6413 GCA_036263255.1 Oxalicibacterium sp.
GCAATGCGAGTGTAGTTCTACTGAAGGGGAAGCAATGTCAATCCATTTAATCGAAGCAGTGCGATTGAACCAGGCGGGCAAGGTTGAAAAGGTGCGGTGGGGCAGGGCGACGCGCAAGGGGAACGGTTCGGCGGGCTGGGAACTTGCAGCGGTCGAGCAGGATGTCGACATGGTGGTGGATGCCCTGCACTTTGGCGACGAAGTGGCAACCGCCTTCATGGTCGGTCAGGACCTCGTACTCGGGCCGCGTGTGCATCTCGTTATTCCGCAGCACGGCATCGAAGAGATCGATACGCTCGATCGCGATGTGCCGGGGCGTTCGCTGGCGGATCTGCCGCGATTTTGATTATCAGTTTGCGTGGTTGCTGAATGCTGTTCGCGTTTCAGTAGCAGCCGCCGAATGCCAGAATGGCGAAATCGACGATGTCATCTTCGATCTCGTCGTAATCGAGATCGGGGTGGATGTTTTTCGACTCGTGCAGGACTTCTTGCAGGGTTTCGAGTTCTTCGCGTACGCGCATGCTTAGTTGTTCTGCAGCGTAGTGGGTCTGAACGATTTCGAATTGAAGACGTAATTCTTGCGGTGTCGGCATGCGTCTCTCCGGATTCTGGCTGATCAAATATTGGACACTGTCTAATATTTTCTGAACCAGCTAATGCAAAAGGGGTTGCGTTTGCACGCAACCCCTTCGAATTTTTTGGCTCCCCGACCTGGACTCGAACCAGGGACCTGCGGATTAACAGTCCGTCGCTCTACCGACTGAGCTATCAGGGAACAGAAGCAAGATTATAGAGTAACTATTTCCTGCTTGTCAAAGCCTGCGCGGCAAAATTTTAGAACTTTTTTGCGCAGGCTTTGCGTTCGCTTTAGAGCACCTTCGCGATTGCGTCGACAACGTAATCAATATTGCCGTTGTTAAGCGCAGCAACGCAGATGCGGCCGGTATCGACAGCGTAGATCGAGTATTCGTCACGCAGGCGACCGACTTGTTCTTTGGTTAGGCCTGAGTAAGAGAACATGCCGCGTTGCTGGATCACGAAATCGAAATCATGGCTTGGCGCTTTCGCCTTCAGCTTTTCAACCAATGCCTTGCGCATTTCGCGGATGCGTACGCGCATGCCGGCCAGTTCTTCTTCCCACAACGCGCGCAGTTCAGGGCTTGCCAGTGCAGTCGCAACGACTTGGCCGCCGTGCGTCGGCGGGTTGGAATAATTGGTACGAATCACGCGCTTCAATTGCGACAGCACGCGCGCGGCTTCTTCGGCGTTGTTGGCAACGATCGACAAGGCGCCGACGCGTTCGCCGTACAGCGAGAAAGATTTCGAGAACGAGTTCGATACGAAGACCGGGCCGCCTGCTTCGGCAAATTGACGCACGACCTTGCCGTCGGCTTCGATGCCGTCGCCAAAGCCTTGGTAAGCCATGTCGAGGAAAGGAATCAGGCCGCGGCTGGTGATGACCGTGATGACTTCCTTCCATTGCGCGTCCGTCAGGTCTGCGCCAGTCGGGTTATGGCAGCATGCGTGCAGCAGAATGATGGACCCGGCAGGAACCGATTTCAGCGTATCGAGCATGCCGGCGAAGTTCACGCCATGCGACGCGTCGTCGTAGTACGGATAGTTGTTGACCACGAAACCGGCCGATTCGAACAACGCACGGTGGTTTTCCCAGCTTGGGTCGCTGATCCAGACTTGCGCGTTCGGTGCGAAACGCTTCAGGAAGTCCGCGCCCAGCTTCAATGCGCCGGTGCCACCAATTGCCTGGGCGGTCACTGCACGTTTGTCCTTGACTACTGCGCTATCGGCACCAAATACAAGGTCTTGCACCGCTTTGTCGTACGCGACCAGACCGTCGATTGGCAGGTAGCCGCGCGGCGACAGCTTTTCCATCATTTGCGCTTCGGCCTTGCGCACGCATTCGAGCAGCGGCAGCTTGCCGTTGTCGTCGTAGTAGACGCCGACACCGAGGTTGGCTTTCTTCGGATTCTTGTCAGCGTTATACGCTTCGGTAATGCCGAGAATCGGGTCACGGGGCGCCATTTCGATGGCATTGAGGAGCGATGCAGGAATAGGTGCGTTCATCGTGATAACATCAAAAGTTAGCTGCAAGGACGTGTTTGCAGGCGGGTTGTATGAAGCGCAAGACCATAAGTCTGGCGTGAAAATGCGACTGATTATTCTACCAAAGGTCGGATATACATGGCTGATTTATCTCAAGTTTCCCCATCCTTCGACGAATCGAAGATCGTCACTTTCCCTGATTCGCCGTACCGGCTGTATCAGCCGTTTCCCCCGGCGGGCGATCAGCCGGCGGCGATCGACAAGCTGGTGGAAGGAATCAACGACGGCCTGTTTTTCCAGACCTTGCTCGGCGTGACGGGCTCCGGCAAGACGTACACGATGGCAAACGTGATTGCCCGGCTTGGTCGACCAGCCATTGTGTTTGCGCCGAACAAGACGCTGGCGGCACAGCTCTACAGTGAGTTCCGCGAGTTCTTCCCGCAGAACGCGGTGGAATATTTCGTAAGCTACTACGACTATTACCAGCCGGAAGCCTACGTCCCACAGCGCGATCTGTTCATCGAGAAGGATTCATCGATCAACGAGCACATCGAGCAGATGCGCCTGTCGTGCACCAAATCGCTGATGGAGCGGCGCGACGTGGTGATCGTAGCGACGGTGTCGGCGATCTACGGTATCGGTAATCCGAACGAATACCACCAGATGATCCTCACGCTGCGCGCCAAGGACAAGGTCAGCCAGCGCGATGTGATCGCGCGCCTGATTGCGATGCAGTACACCCGCAACGAAGTGGATTTCGGGCGCGGCACCTTCCGCGTGCGCGGCGATACCATCGACGTCTTCCCCGCCGAGCACGCGGAATTGGCGCTGCGCATCGAAACCTTCGACGACGAGATCGACAGCCTGCAGCTGTTCGATCCGCTGACCGGCCGCGTCAAACAGAAAATTCCGCGCTTCACCATTTATCCGGGCTCGCATTACGTCACGCCGCGCTCGACCGTACTGCGCGCGATCGAGAGCATCAAGGAAGAGCTGCGCGAGCGGCTCGAATTCTTCCGTAAGGAAAACAAGCTGATCGAAGAGCAGCGGCTGGAGCAGCGCACGCGCTTCGACTTGGAAATGATGCAGGAAATCGGTTTCACCAAAGGCATCGAGAACTATTCGCGGCATCTGTCCGGCGGCAAGCCGGGCGATCCGCCGCCGACGCTGGTCGACTATCTACCGCCCGACGCCTTGATGTTCATGGACGAGTCGCATGTCCTGTTGGGCCAGCTGAACGGCATGTACAACGGCGACCGTGCACGCAAGACGAACCTGGTGGACTACGGTTTCCGCCTGCCGTCGGCATTGGACAACCGGCCATTGCGTTTCGATGAGTTCGAATCGAAGATGCGGCAAACCGTGTTCGTTTCTGCGACGCCGGCGGATTACGAAAACGAGCATGCCGACCAAGTGGTCGAGCAGGTCGTACGTCCCACCGGCTTGGTCGATCCGATCATCATGGTGCGGCCCGCTTCGACGCAGGTCGACGACTTGATGTCGGAAATTACCGATCGCGTGAAGAAGAACGAGCGCGTATTGGTGACCACGTTGACCAAGCGGATGGCGGAGCAATTGACCGAATTCCTAAGCGATAACAGCATCAAGGTGCGTTACCTGCACAGCGACATCGATACCGTGGAACGGGTCGAGATCATCCGCGACCTTCGCCTTGGTACCTTTGATGTGCTGGTCGGTATTAACTTGCTGCGCGAAGGCTTGGATATTCCGGAAGTCTCGCTGGTTGCGATTCTGGACGCCGACAAGGAAGGCTTCCTGCGTTCGGAGCGCAGCCTGATTCAGACCATTGGCCGCGCCGCGCGTAACTTGCAAGGTACCGCCATTCTGTACGGCGACCAGATTACCGATTCCATGCGCCGCGCGATCGACGAGACTGAACGCCGCCGCGCCAAGCAAATTGCCCATAACGAAGCGAACGGCATCACGCCGGCCGGCATCAAGAAGGAAATCCGCGAGCTGATCGACGGCGTCTACAGCCCGCACGAAGCGCGTCAGGAGCAGTTGGTCGCGCAGGAAGCGGCGAAGTACGACGCGATGAGCGAGAAGCAGGTCAGCAAGGAAATCAAGCGTCTCGAAAAACTGATGATGACGCACGCACAAAATCTGGAGTTCGAGAAGGCGGCGCAAGTGCGCGATCAGCTCGGCATCTTGAAGGAACAGCTGTTCGGCGCGAACCTGCATGACTCGATCAGTTCGGTAGCAGGGAAATAAGCGCTACATTCATTGAACGCCGGCCCGCACGCCGGCGTTTTTTCTATAAAAATAATCTCATGATTCCACCATCCTTTACCGCCATGATCGAGGTCGCAGACCGGTCATGGCGCGCCGTTCTTCTCGCCGGTCTGAACGAGATCGATGCAGCGCATCCGGGGTATCTGGAAGCGCTAGCAGACGACCACTATCTGCCTAATGGCGGCAGGGTCTTCAATGCGTTCACGCAGCCGATAGATGCGGTGCGGTACATCCTGGTAGGCGAGGGGCCATACCCGCGCGCGGAAAGCGCGACCGGCGTGTGTTTCATGGACGGCGCTGTGGGATCGCTATGGTCGGAAAAGGGGTTGTCGAAGCCGGTCAATCGCGCGACTTCCCTGCGCAACTTCATGAAGATGCTGCTCGTCGCCGATGGCCAATTGAGCGTCGAGAACACGACGGGCGATGCGCTGAGCACGGTCGCGGATCGTGCTCGCGCACCGGGCAGCCCATTCATCGAGACGCTGCGTGACTTGCAGAACAATTTGACGGCACAGGGGTTCCTGCTGCTGAACGCGACACTGGTGTATCGCCCGCATGTACCGCCAGTAAAGGAGGCGAAGGCCTGGCTGCCATTCCTGCAGACGGTACTGGCCGCACTGGCGGATCATGCCGATCGCAGCGGTCGTGAGTCACCCGAACTGGTTTTGTGGGGCAAGATCGCGACGCAATTGGAAGCCTTGCCAGCCAATGGCCGCTTTCCGAAAAAGATCGCCGAACACCCCTACAACCTGACTTTCATCGCCAATCCGGTGATGCAGGGCTTGTTCGCTCCGATGCGGCTGCTGTACAAGTCCTGACTCAGATCAGGCTCATTTGCCGCTTGTCGGCCGCAGCGAGACGCTCGTCCACATCGGCAAACAGCGAAGTGGGTGCTGGCGATTTGCTGCGCTGTTCGGGTTTCAGGTCCCGTGCGAGCAGACGATTGATCATTGTTTCGTAAAAGGCCGGCAAAGCGTTCGGGTCATCATGCGCATGGAAATGCTGGCGGATGATCATGCCGTCCCACATGCCGGTCAGGAACAGGGCCGTTTGCGCCGCGTCGAGTGCAGGGTCGAGCTGGCCCCGCGCCTGCGCGACCTTCAGAATATTCGTCAACCCCATCATCCATTCCGCTTCGATCTTGCGCAGCACGGCACCAATGCGCTTGCTGCGCATGCCTTCCGCATATACCTCGGTCATCAAGCCGGCGTCGCCGCCGGCCCGGTAACGTTCGGCAAACTGGCGTGTTGCCGCGCATAGCGCTTGCGGCAGCGATTCCGCATCGCGCAGTTGCAGCAGGATCGCGCGCGCTTGCCGCCGCTCGTCTTCTACCATCGCTTCGATGATCGCTTCCTTGCCGGTGAAATAGCGGTAGACCGCACCCGGACCGAGGCCCGTTTCGGCGCAGATTTGCTGCATCGAAGCTTGGTGAAAGCCGTGCCTGCGAAAGCATTTGGCGGCGGCCCTCAGTACGTCGAGCCGCTTTTTATCGGCCTTCGCAGTGGGAGAGGGCAGGGTTTTCGGAGTGCGATTGAGCATGGATGAATTAAAACGAAGCTTCGTTTGATAAACGGTCGCAGATTATAAATTGAATGCTCGTTCAATTGGTATCTATGTAGAAACGGTAAATTCAATATCGACTGAAGATTTTCCGAAGTGATCTTTATCTGAGCGATCGTTCAGTATTTATGTAGGACGCGATTTGGCGTCTGCGGGGGCATCTATCCTCGTAACTCATGTATGGGTACGTTCCGTGTTCGTGACCGTGGTCAAGGCGGCCCTAGCGTGTCGCGCAATAAAATATTGCCGAAAACCAAGCGTTATCCACTTTCGGTATTACCTGACAGATTTAGTCAACTTTGTTATACTTGACCAAATCAATCGGGTTTTGGTCTGGAGTCGTTCCATGCGTTTGACTACAAAAGGTCGCTTCGCCGTCACGGCAATGATTGACCTGGCTTTGCGCCAGGACAACGGCCCCGTCACGCTGGCCGGAATCAGTCAGCGTCAGGAGATTTCTCTTTCCTATCTGGAACAATTGTTCGGCAAGCTGCGTCGCCATGAAATCGTGGAATCGGTGCGCGGACCGGGCGGCGGTT
>DATAHI010000247.1:0-6362 GCA_036263255.1 Oxalicibacterium sp.
CTGGAAGGACACACCGATCATGATGCCGGTGAAAATCTTCAGGCTCACGCCGCCGGAACGGAAATGCAGGTAGGCGAAGGGCAAGGCCAGCGCCATCATCACAAATACCGCGAACGGGTACACGACCTTTTTCCAGAAAGCGATTTCGTAGCGCGCCGTATCGCGATTGTTTTCCTGCAGGTATTGCGTGTATTTGACGAGATCATAGGCCGACATGCTTTCCGGATCGGAAAAGCCGACAGAGAGAATTTCTGGCGTCACTTCAGACACGAGGTCCCGCGTCGGATATTTTTTCGTCTCGATGGAACCGACCAGTTCTCCGCCAGGCGTAACGTCCGGCAATACCTTGTCGGAAAAGCTTGCTTCCGCCACGTCGCTCATGACCCAGGTGTTATGGCCCTTGTAGTCGGCCTTGCTTGCGGTAAGCAGATGAACCAGATGAAAGTCTCGGTTGAATTCGTAAATCTTCAGGCCGAGCAACTGGCCGTCCGGCTGCACCGTACGCACATTCAGAAAGCGCGTGCCGACCGCTTCGCCCGCCGCGCCCTCGCTGCGAATCACATCCTTGGTCCACATGCCCGATCGGAACTGCTGCGATTGCGGATCTCCCTTGGCTGCACTCTGCAGGCGGTCGGCCATATCGGAAGTTACCGGCGCGATGAATTCGCCGATCACAAAGGTCAGCACTACGAACAGCACGCCGATCTTGGCCAGGATCATCCCGGCCGCTGCGGTCGACATGCTGGAAGCGCGCATGATGGTAAATTCGGAACGCGCAGCGAACTGCGACAAGGCCCAGATCGTACCGATCAATGCGGCAATCGGCATCAACTCGTAAGCGTAAGCCGGCATGCCGAGCAGCACGTAGATGAACGCCTGCTGAATCTGGTAATTGCCATGACCGACCGACTTCAGCTCGCCGATCAAATCAAAGAAAGCGAACAGGGCAAGAAAGGCGATCAGCACGAACAGTACCGAGCGCCCGATCTCCATGGCGAAATAACGCTGCAGAATCTTCATGCCGCCGCCTGCCTTCCGAACATTGCGCGCTTCATTGCCGACCACAGGGCCAGCGGGTGGTGGCGGCTGTTCACCTTCAGTCGCCACAGGAAGAAGATAACCACGATCAACAGTGCCGTCACGTGCCCCGGCCACCACGCCATCATCAACGTCATCTTGCGCTGTACCACAGCCGACTGCGCGACGCTCATCATATTGCTGTAGAACACGAACAGGAATAGCGCGATCAGCAGATTCGCAGAGCGGCCGCCACGCGGATTGACGAAGCCGAGCGGAATCGCAAGCAACATCAACAGTACGCCCATCAACGGCAAGGCAATGCGCCACAGCAGTTCTGCATCGTTGAAGTTGTTCCGATTCTCGATCAACTGGCGCGTGGTCAGCGCACGCGAGGATGTATCACCGACCACCGCCTCCGATTTGGTCGATAGCAGTAAACCGTAACGCTCGAACTCCATCAGCTGAAAATCCGGCTGCGTCGGCACACCGTCATAGCGCCGCCCCTGGTGCAGCACCAGGAACTTGTCGCCGTTGTGATCGAATTCGACCGTTCCCTCCTTCGCCACCACAACGCTGGTCTTGCCTTTTACCTGCGTGCTGACGAACACGTTTTTGACCTTGGTCGTGTCGCCGGAAATACCTTCTACAAAGAACACGCGGTTGGCCGAAGAGGATTCCTGGAAGCGGCCTGGCGATACGCGCGCGATATCCTGCCGGTTCGCATAGCGCTCCTTGTACTCCGCGCTTTGCTGGTTGGACCAGGGCGTCAGATAGAAACTCAGTATCGTGGTCGCGATGAGGATGGGAATGCTGAAAACCAGCACAGGACCTATCCATTTCGACAGGCTCAGGCCGGAAGCGAACCAGACCACCATTTCGGAATCCTGATAGCTGCGCGTGACGACCAGCAGTACCGAGATAAAACCGGTCAGATTCAGAATGACCGGCAGGTAGTTCAGCGCAGAAAACCCGATCAGCGCAACGACGTCGGACGATGCCACCTTGCCGCCTGCCGCCTGTCCCAGAATGCGGATCAGCATGATGGTGATCGTGATGGTGAACAGGGTGGTAAAGACGGCGCCCGCGGTGTTGAGCAAGTCGCGTCGGAGCGCGCGCTGAAAAATCATTGCAAGGCTATAATCGTGGGGATCAACAAGGGGATGACCGCATGGACTTTAGCATAAAACCACTCGACGCAAAAAGCACAATCACCAGTCTCAAGACCGGCTGCATCGCCGTCGGCGTGTTTGAGGACAAAAAGCTTTCCGCTACGGCAAAAGCGCTCAATGCGAAAGGCGCGATCGACAGTGCATTGCAGTCCGGCGACATTACCGGCAAGGCCGGCTCGACACTGCTGCTGCGCGGCACCGCAGGTGCGAGTGCTGAACGCGTACTGCTGGTTGGCCTGGGCAAGGAAGGCGCGGTCAGCGAAAAGGATTTTACCTCCGCGTTGCAGGCGGTCGCGCGCGTGTTCGGCATGCTCGGCGCAAAGGAAGCAGTCTTCGCGCTGCCTTTCGACATCGTCGATAAGCGCGATACGGCCTGGGGCGTGCGCGCAGCCGTGCTTGCTGCTCGCGAAGCAGCCTATCGCTTCGACGTGATGAAGAGCAAAAAGGAGCCGCCGGCATCCGGCGTGGCGAAGATCGCCTTTGCCGTGCCAGCGGCAGAGGCAAATGCAGCGAAGAACGCGGCCGCGCAAGCCGTCGCCGTTGCGAACGGCATGGATCTAACCAAGGACCTGGGCAATCTGCCAGCGAACGTTTGCACCCCTACCTATCTGGCCAACACCGCGAAAAAGATGGCGAAGGACTTCAAGCTGGACGTCGAAATCTTGGATCGCAAGCAGATCGAAGCACTGAAGATGTACAGCTTCCTGTCGGTCACCAACGGTACGGTGGAACCGCCGAAATTCATCGTGTTGAAGCACATGGGCGGCAAGGCGAAGGATGCGCCGATCGTACTCGTCGGCAAAGGAATCACTTTCGATTCCGGCGGCATTTCGCTGAAACCCGGTGCGGCGATGGATGAAATGAAGTACGACATGGGCGGCGCGGCTTCCGTGCTGGGCACCATGCGTGCGATTGCCGAGATGAAGCTGAAGCTGAATGTGATCATGGTGATTCCAAGCTGCGAGAACATGCCTTCAGGCAGTGCGACCAAGCCCGGCGACATCGTGACCTCCATGTCGGGCCAAACCATCGAAATCCTGAACACCGACGCCGAAGGCCGCCTGGTGCTGTGCGACGCGCTGACTTATGTCGAGCGCTTCAAGCCAGCAGCAGTGATCGATGCCGCGACCTTGACCGGCGCCTGCATCACTGCCTTGGGCCATCACAATTCGGGCCTGTTCACGCGCAATGACGAAGCCCACGATGCGTTGGCGAACGAACTGCTGGCCGCGGGCAAGGAAGCCGGCGACACCGCATGGCGCATGCCGATCGAAGACAGCTATCAGGAGCAGCTCAAGTCGAATTTTGCCGACATGGCGAACATCGGCGGCCCGGCCGCAGGCGCGGTCACCGCTGCCTGCTTTCTGGAGCGTTACACCCGGAAATACACCTGGGCACACCTGGACATCGCCGGCACCGCATGGAAGAGCGGCGCTGCGAAGGGTTCGACCGGACGCCCGGTACCTTTGCTGACCACTTTCCTCATCAAACGCGCGCAAGCAGCGAAGTAAGCGCGCAATTGCGCCGGCGGTCTGCCGGCGCAATTGTGGGTCCTCGGAGGCTTGTGCTCCATGAATCGGGCTACGTCGGGTCGCGATGGACATCGCCCTGCCCTGGCAGCGGAATGTATGCAGCCAATGATATTTCCGCGGCGAACGCACACAAAATTTCAATAGCGAGAAAAGGAAGCGGTCCGTGACGTCAACTCAGCCCGGCACCCCTGCGTTTACCTGGAAAATCCGCGTGTACTATGAAGACACCGATGCGGGCGGCGTAGTTTTCTATGCGAATTACCTGAAGTTTTTCGAACGTGCCCGTACCGAATGGCTGCGTTCGGCCGGCATCAGTCAGCAATGGATGACACAGACCCATGGCGTGATGTTCGTCGTCAAAAGCACGGCAGTCGATTATCACGCGCCGGCACGGCTGGATAATGAACTGACGCTGACCGTCTCGGTCGAAAAGCTGGGCCGCGCCTCCGTACAGTTTGTCCAGCAAGCGTGGCGCGTCACGCAGGATGAGCGCGGCGAGCAGCGAGAGCTGCTGGCGACCGGTCACATCAAGATCGGTTGCGTCGACGTGCAGCAGTTCCGGCCCAGCCAGATACCGCAGGAAGTGCTGCAGCATATCCATGCGACGGGAAATTAAGCGGCGCAACACGCACCATCACATACAATACGGCGAACTGCATATTGGCTTTCGTGCCGCACGCGCGGCCGCATACAGGAATTACTGAACAAACCGCTTCAAGCATATCGACCGAGCGTCCATCCCATGACCGTCACCCAAGATCTCTCATTCTTCCACCTGATCACCAACGCTTCGCTGCTTGCGCAGTTTGTCATGGCCTTGCTGCTGTGCGTGTCAGCGATGAGCTGGACCTATATCTTCCGCAAGATGTTCACGATCCGTTCGGCGCAGGCGCAGACCGAAGAATTCGAGCGCGCCTTCTGGTCAGGCGGCGATCTCAATGTGCTGTACCTGGAAGCCAGCTCGGCACGCCGCCGCGGCGACACCGGTGCGCTGGAACGCATTTTCGAAGCAGGCATGAGCGAATACAACAAGACGCGCAGCGGCAGTGACACGCTGCAGGCGAACGCGCGTCTCGACGGCGCGCGCCGCGCAATGCGTGCGGCCTACCAGCGCGAGATGGATGCACTGGAATCGCATCTCGCCTTCCTCGCCTCTGCCGGCTCAGTCTCGCCCTACGTCGGTCTGTTCGGCACCGTGTGGGGCATCATGAATGCCTTCCGCGGCCTGGGCAACGTGCAGCAGGCGACGCTGTCAGCCGTCGCGCCCGGCATTGCCGAGGCGCTGATCGCGACCGCAATCGGCCTGTTTGCCGCGATTCCAGCCGTGGTCGCCTATAACCGCTACTCGCACGACATCGATCGCCTGGCGATCCGCTTCGAGACCTTCATCGAGGAATTCTCGAACATCCTGCAGCGCCAGACACGATAAGGACAGCCATGGCATCGAGCATGCGCGGCGGACGCAGCCGCAAGTTCAAATCGGAAATCAACGTCGTCCCCTATATCGACGTCATGCTGGTATTGCTGATCATTTTCATGGTTGCGGCGCCGATCACCAATCCCGGCGTGATCAATTTGCCGAATGCAGCGAAGTCCAGCCTGCCGCCGACTGAATATATCCGCATCGATTTGAAGGCGGATACGACGGCGACGATCGGCATCAACGGCAGCGACGGCAAGACCATGCAGCGCAAGACCGCCAGCGGCCGTGCCGCATTGGCAGATGCCTTGCGCGATCTGCATGCCCAGAATCCGGATCTGCCGGTAATGATTTCGGCCGACAAGGACATCAAGTATGACGACGTGATGCAAGCGATTTCGCAGGCGAAGCAAATGGGCATCGACCGCGTTGGTCTGGCCACCAAATCGCAGTAGATCGGGCGGCACATCGCAAAAGATTGATGAGAGAAGCTCCGTATTCCATTCCGAAAGAACCCGGCCGCTGGCGCGCGCTGGGATTGGCACTGGCAGTGCACCTGGCGCTGCTGCTGTTCTTCTGGATAGGTATCGACTGGCAGAACGAGACGCCGGTCGCGGTCGAAGCCGAACTGTGGAGCCCGACAACGCGCGAGGCTGCGCCGGCACAGCCGCAACCGGAACCGACCCCCGAGCCGAAACCGGAACCCAAACCTGAACCTGTCGTGAAACCGCAGCCGAAGACGGAACCGGAACAGCCGGTCGCGAAGAATCCGGACATTGCGCTGGAAAAAGAAAAGAAGCGCAAGGAGCTGGAAAAACAAAAGCAGTTACAGGCCGAAAAGGAAAAGCAGCAAAAGCTGAAACAGCAGGCCGAGCAGGAAAAGCGCGACAAGGAAGAGAAGGAAAAGCAGAAGAAGCTCGCCGAGCAGAAAGCCGAACAGCAGAAGAAGGATAAGGAAAAGGCGGAGCAGCAGAAAAAACAGGACGCAATTGCGAAGAAAATTCGCGAGGAAGAAATGCGTCGTCTGACCGGTGCGGTTGGCAGCGGCGGCGCTGGCCAAGCGGCGCAGTCTCAGGGCAACAACCGGGGCGATGCCAGTTACGGTCAGAAAGTCGCTGCCAAGATTCGCTCGAATACAATATTCAACGTGCCCGATAGCCTGAGCGGGAATCCTGCGGTCGAATACGATGTCGAACTGCTTCCTGACGGTTCGGTACGCAG
>DATAHI010000248.1:0-12345 GCA_036263255.1 Oxalicibacterium sp.
TCCCAGATTTCTCGCTCCATGTTTTTTTCGCGACAAAACAGGATCGAGCGATTCTGCTCGCCGCAGACCAGCACGATCACGGCTTCCGGTTCGGTGAAGCCGGACAGGTAATAGAAATAGCTGTCGTGCCGGTATGGATAATCGGCATCGCGATTGCGCATGACTTCCGGCGCGGTCGGGATGATGGCGATGCCGCCGCCCTTGCCCTGCATGTGGCGAATCAGCGCGGTCCGGCGATCGGCATAGGAGTTCATGATGGTGTTCCTGTCAGTGGTGCATTCAATTCGGCCAGGCGTTCCGGCGTGCCGACGTCAGTCCAGTCGCCGCGATATAGTTCGCCGCCGACCTGGCCGCGCGCAGCGTATTCGCGCAGTAAGCTGGCAAGTTTGGCGGATTCTCCGGGTTTTACTGCATCGAACATCGAAGGTCGATAGACGCCGATGCCGGAAAACGTATAGCGCGGTTCGCCTTCATTCGCGATCGCAAAGCTGTTCAGTGCGAAGTCGCCGCGCTGATTGTGCGCAGGATTCTTCACCAGATACAGCCACGCGACGTCCCGCTGGTCGACAGGATGCGGATCGCCCCAAACATCCGTGTCCTGCAGCACATCCTTGAGCTGTTCAAAGCTGAAATGCGGGCAATAGATATCTGCAGCAAGGCCAACGAAAGGTTCTTCCCCGAGCAGATGGCGCGCCTTCGCAACGCCACCGGCCGTTTCCAGCGCTATGCCCTCAGCAGAATACGCAATCCGTGCGCCGAACTGGCTGCCGTCACCGAGCGTCTGCTCGATCATTTCGCCAAGATGCGCATGGTTGATGACGATTTCTACGATGCCGGCGCGCACAAGGTTCATGATGTGCCAGACAATGAGCGGGCGTCCGCGCACCTTCAGCAGCGGTTTCGGACAGGTGTCGGTCAGTGGGCGCATGCGCTCACCGCGCCCGGCGGCGAAAATCATCGCTTTCATAGTATGTCTTTGGGCTACGCCGATTAAAAGGTATAGCCGACTTGCGGCGCCTTGTCTTCCAGTTCGTCCAGTAGTTTGACCAGCGGCGCGAGTTCCTTGTAGCGATACGCGACTTTCCGCGTGTACTCCATTACCAGCGGCAGATCTTTCAGGTACCCGTCCTTGCCGTCGCGGTGATAAAGCCGCGCAAAAATGCCGAGCACTTTCAAGTGGCGCTGCAGGCCCATGAATTCGAAATCGCGATAAAAGGCATCGATATCCGGATTGACCGGCAGGCCAGCCTTGCGCGCGAGTTCCCAATAACGGATCGCCCAGTCCAGCACGATTTCCTCATCCCATTGCACGTAGGCATCGCGTAGCAGCGATACGAGGTCGTACGTGATCGGACCATAAACGGCGTCCTGAAAATCGAGAATGCCGGGGTTTCCGTCGGCCAGCACCATCAGGTTACGCGAATGGTAATCGCGATGGACAAACACCTGCGGTTGGGCCAGGTTGTTCGCGAGCAAAATATCGAACACCTGCTGCAATGCGGCGTTCTGCTTCTCGCTCATTGTGACGCCGAGATGCTTGGCGACGTACCAATCGGGGAACAGCATCAATTCGCGTTGCAGCAATGCGCGATCGTATTCCGGAAGAACGTCAGGCTGACTGTACCGCTGGATTTGCACCAATGCAGCGATCGCATCGAGATACAGCTTGTGCGCGTTATCTGGCGTCAGCAATTGCAGGTAGGTCGTTGATCCCAGATCGGACAGCAGCAGGAAGCCCTGCTCGATGTCGCGTTCGATGACGGCCGGTACCGATACGCCGGTCGCGCCGAACAGTTCCGCGACATGCAGGAACGGCCGCACATCTTCCTGTGGCGGTGGGGCATCCATCACGATATAGCTTGCGCCGTCGGGACCATCGATACGGAAATAGCGCCGGAAACTGGCATCGGAGGATGCCGGTCGCAGCGACTCCAGCTGCATGGCGGGAGCCGGCAGGGCAGCCAGCCATTGCGTCAGTGCGTGCAAACGGGAGTCGCCATTGGCGTCGGCGGAGCGGAATGAAGACATGAAACGGTTCCGGCAATCGGTTTGTGGTTGAAGAGTTCCCATATAATAAGGGATTCAATTCCAAAAATCGCCAGCGATGGTATCCAGAACTCACATTTCATGACCTGGCTTTTCCTTTCTCGCCGATCCCGCCTGGTAACGCTCCTGACTGCGGCATTTGCCGTCGGCACTCCGACGTTTTCCGCAATCGCGCAGACGCCCGCCAAACCGGCGCAGGCAGATGACAGCGATGCGCCGACCGAGGTCAGCGCGGAACAGATGACCGGGCGGCCAGACCGCGAACTGTTTCTCGACCGCGATGTGGAGATTAAACGCGGCGAGACGACGGTCAATGCCGATCACGGTACCTACTGGATTGTCGACGACGAGGTCGAAGCCAACGGCAATGTGCGCATGACGCGCTTCGGCGATCGCTACACCGGCGACAAGATGCGTCTGAAGATGGATACCGGCGAAGGGTATGCGCTGAATCCGACCTACCATCTGAAGGAAACCAATGGCCAGGGGCGCGCGGATCGCATCGACTTCATCTCGCGCGAACAGGCCGATATTACCGATGGCACCTACAGTACCTGCGAAGGTCCTGATCCCGACTGGTACCTGAAATCGGACACGATGTCGCTGGATCGCGGGCGCGACGTGGGCACTGCAGGCACCACAATCATCTATTTCAAGGATGTGCCGATCATTGGCACGCCTTACATGTCTTTTCCGTTGTCGAATGCGCGCAAGTCCGGTTTCCTGCCGCCCAGCATCGGCACGACCAGCAAGGGCGGTCTGGAAGTCGCGACGCCGTACTATTTCAACATCGCGCCGAACCGCGATTTCACGCTGACGCCGGATTACATTTCGCGTCGCGGCCTGCAACTGGCCGGCGATGCGCGTTATCTCGGACAGAATTACGCCGGTGAAACGAAGTTCGAGTATTTGAACAAGGACGCGGAAACCGGTACCGAGCGCTATTCATATACGACGGTACATGAGCAACGTCTGACGTCGCGATTCCAGTTTGGCTGGAACATCAGCGGCGCATCGGATGATGAATATCCGGACGATTTCTCGCGTAACCTGGCGACCAGCACCAACCGCCTGCTGCTGCGCGACATTCATGCTTCGTATGCCGGCGATTTCTGGACGGCGAGCGCGCGCGCATCGAGCTATCAGGTGCTGCAGGATGAAAACTCGCCGATCGCTCGCCCCTATGACCGCTTGCCGCAGCTGACGCTGCAGGCGGGCCGCTACGACGTCGGCGGTTTCGACTGGTCGGCAACGGCGCAGGCTACCGAATTCTGGCATCCGGATCTGGTGCGCGGCGATCGCTTTGTCTTGAATCCGAAGATTTCCTATCCGATCATCCGGCCTGGTTACTTCATCACGCCGAAGCTCTCGCTGACTGCCACCGGCTATAACCTCGATCGTACGCAAGCACAGTTCAACAACGGCATTGCGTACGATTCCAACCCGGGCTACGTACTGCCAACGTTCTCGCTGGACAGCGGCCTGATCTTCGAACGCGAGACGAGTTTTCTCGGGGATGGCGCGACGCAGACGCTGGAACCTCGCCTGTTCTACGTGAGAACACCGTATCGCGATCAGAGCAAGATTCCGGCGTTCGATACGGCGCTGGCGGATTTGAGCTTCTCGCAGATCTTCAGCGAAAACCGTTTCATCGGCTATGACCGCGTCAGCGATGCGGATCAATTGACGTTGGCATTGGTGTCGCGCTTTCTGGAGCCGAGCGGCGCCGAGCGTATGCGGTTTGCGTTCGGCCAGCGTTTCTATTTCGAGGATCAGCGCGTCACCCTGCCGGGCGCTGCGCCAAATGCCGACAGTAATTCGGACTTCCTTGCGTCTTTGGAGCTGAAGGTATCCGATCAGTTGAGCACGGAAGCCAATCTGCAATATAGCGCGACCCAGAATACCGTCAGCCGGGCAAACTATGGCGTCAGCTGGAGGCCGGAGCCGAAGAAGGTGTTGAACGTCACCTATCGCATCGACAAGCCAAATGCACTGAAGCAGATCGATCTCTCCGGCCAGTGGCCGCTGGGAGACCGCTGGTACGGCGTCGGGCGCATCAACTATTCGCTACCGAACCGTTACGCAGAACTGCCGATCTACGTGCCGACTACCACGACGCCACCGAAGAGCGGTGTATCGGAAGGTCTGCTTGGCGTCGAGTACAAGGCCGACTGCTGGATTTTCCGCATCGTCGCGCAACGCGTACCGACGTCGACTGGCGAAGCAAATTCGCAGCTCTTCTTCCAGCTGGAACTGAGCGGCCTGACCAAGCTCGGTTCCGACCCGATGATGGCCTTGCGCCGTAACGTTCCCGGTTATCAAACCCTCAGCAACGCACCAACTGACAACGAGTGAGTCAATCCTTCGCCATGAATAACGTGCTTCTTTCGTCCCCGTTTCATCGCATGATGCGGCAGTTTTTCCTGTTGTCGGTTCTGTTCGGCATGGCGCTAAGCATGCTGCCTGGCGCCTATGCGCAATCCCCGCGCGCCGCCGATAAACCGCAACTGGTCGATGCGATTCTGGTGGTCGTCAACAACGAAGTGATCACCCAGCGAGAATTTCTCGAACGACTCCAATCGGTGGAGCAGCGCTTGCAAAAACAGGGCGGTGCGATGCCGCCGCGTGCGCAACTGCAGCGTCAACTGCTGGAGCGCATGATCGTTGAAAAGGCTGAACTGCAGGCGGCAAAAGAGCAGGGCATTCGGGTGGACGACAGCATGCTGGATCGTGCGATCGGTCGTATTGCCGACCAAAACAACTTGACCTTGCCGCAGTTCCGTCAACGGCTGGAAGCGGACGGCATGCAATATGCCAAGTTTCGAGAAGAGATCCGCAACGAAATCATGATGCAGCGCCTGCGCGAGCGTGAAGTGGACAACAAGATTCAAGTCTCCGATGCGGAGATCGACAACTACCTCGCGGCGCAGAACGAAAAAGGCAATGCAGCACCGCAGGAACTCGACATCGCGCAGATCCTGATTCGCGTGCCGGAAAATGCGAGCGCCGATCAACTGGCTGAGCGGCAGAAGCGCGCAGAAGAAGTCATTCAGCAGCTGAACGCAGGCGGCGATTTTGCCAAACTGGCGGCGGCTTATTCCGACGGTAACGACGGGCTGAACGGCGGTGACCTTGGTTGGCGCACGACCGATCGTTTGCCGCAATTGTTTGTCGATGCGACGGCTAATTTGCAGCAGGGCCAGGTAGCACCGATCGTCAAGAGCGCAAACGGCTTTCATATCCTGAAGCTGCTCGGTCGGCGCACGCAGAGCGTGATGCGCGGCGCGCCGGCGGCGGATGCGAATGTCCCGGCGGCGGTCAAGCAGACACGGGTTAGCCACATTCTGATCAAGGTCAATCAAGTAGTGTCCGAAGCGGATGCGCTGCGCAAGCTGAATGACATCAAGCAACGTATCGATAACCACGCTGCGACTTTCGAAGACATGGCGCGCCTGTATTCCAACGATCTGTCGGCTTCCAAGGGTGGCGATCTGGGATGGATTTATCCGGGCGACACAGTCCCTGAGTTCGAACGCGCGATGGATGCCCTGCCGATCGGCCAGGTCAGCGATCCGGTGAAGTCGCCTTTCGGTTACCACCTGATCCTGGTCAAGGAACGCAAGATGGATGACGTATCGCAGGAGCGTCAGCGTCAGGCTGCGCGTCAAGCGATTCGCGAACGCAAGCTCGATGAGGCAACCCAGGATTGGCTGCGTCAGCTGCGCGACCGTGCCTATGTCGAATATCGCGTGGGCGATGCGCCCTGACGCGCCGGCATTGCTGCCGTAACTGCCATGCCTACAACGGATTGCGCACGTCGCTCGATCATTGCCGTTACCTGCGGTGAACCCGCCGGTATCGGCCCGGAAATTTCGCTGCGTGCTGCATGCGAATTGCGCGCTGATGTCAATTGCGTGTTGATCGGTGACGCGGCCTTCCTGTCAATGACAGCAGCCGAGATCCATCCGGCCATCCAGCTCTCCGCCTTGTCGTGGCAATCGCTTTGCGCGGACGGCTTGCCGCATTTCCCGCGCGACCGCATTGCTGTCATCGATTGCCCGCTTGCCGCGCCTGTCGTGGCAGGCAAACTGGATGCACGCAACGGCCGTTCGGTGCTGCAGACGCTGGACATTGCGATCGACGGTGCGCAAAGGAAGATCTTTGACGCGATCGTCACGGCGCCGTTGCAGAAAAGCACGATCAACGATGCGGGCGTTCCCTTTACCGGGCATACCGAATATCTCGCGGAAAAGACGCACACGCCGCAGGTCGTGATGATGCTGGCGACGAATGCCACGCCACAGCCGTTGCGCGTCGCTTTGGTGACCACGCATCTTCCTCTGAAGGACGTCGCTGCTGCGATTACCTTGGATCGCGTGCTCGCTATTCTGGAAATCGTGCACGCCGATTTGCGCGACAAGTTCGGTCTCGAACATCCGCGCATCCTCGTGACCGGACTGAATCCGCATGCGGGTGAGGATGGCTATCTGGGCCGTGAGGAAATTGACGTCATCACGCCAGCCTTGCACGCCGCACAGGCCAAAGGTATTGACGCAAAGGGACCGTTCCCGGCGGATACGCTGTTCCAGCAGAAGTATCTGGCGAATGCCGATTGCGTGCTGGCGATGTACCACGATCAGGGCCTGCCTGTGCTGAAGCATGCGAGCTTCGGCCTGGGCGTCAATATCACGCTCGGTTTGCCGATCATTCGCACCTCGGTCGATCACGGCACCGCGCTCGATCTAGCCATACAAGGATACGGCCGAGCCGATCACGGCAGCATGATGGAAGCAATTCGCACTGCTGCCGAGATGGCGCATGCCTCGTCCCGTACGCGTTCCTGAGTTCACCGCGTACCTCACCCCATTTTCGATGAAACACATTCCCCGCAAGCGCTTTGGCCAGAACTTCCTGACGGACGATGTTGTGTTGCACGAGATCATCCGCGCTATCGACCCGCAGCCGGACGATACGATGGTGGAAATCGGTCCTGGGCTCGCAGCAATGACCAGCCTGCTGGTCGACGAAGTGGCGCAGCTCCACGTCGTCGAACTCGATCGGGATCTGGTCGAGCGTTTAAAGAAACGCTTTTCGGCAGAACGTCTGACCGTGCACTCGGCAGATGCCTTGCAGTTTGACTTCACCACTATTCCGGTGGCACAGGGACGCAAGCTACGGGTTGTCGGGAATCTGCCTTACAACATTTCCAGCCCCTTGCTGTTCCATCTCGCCGAGATTGCGCCGAAAGTGCAGGACCAGCATTTCATGCTGCAGAAGGAAGTAGTGGAGCGCATGGTGGCCGAGCCCGGCAGCAAGACTTACGGCCGCCTCTCGGTGATGCTGCAGTGGCGCTATCACATGGAATTGCTGTTCGTCGTGCCGCCGCAGGCTTTCGATCCGCCGCCGCAGGTTGATTCGGCCATCGTACGCATGATTCCGCTCACACACCCCTTGCCCTGCGATGGAAAGAAGTTGGAGCAGGTGGTACAGAAAGCGTTTTCGCAACGACGCAAGGTGATACGCAATTGCCTGGCCGGCATGTTCGGGGAAGGCGATCTGGTCGATGTCGGCATCGATCCGCAGTTGCGGCCCGAAGCGATCGCGCTGGAACATTACGTCGCATTGGCCAACCGCTTGTAATTTGGCGCGTCCGGCAGGAAAACGGCAGACGGCATAAAATCGGTGCCTGTCTTTTTCACTGCACAGGATTCAAAAATGCGCCTACTTCACACCATGCTTCGCGTCGGTGATCTCCAACGTTCGATCGATTTCTACACCAAGGTTCTCGGGATGAAATTGCTGCGCACCAGCGACAACCCGGAATACAAGTACACGCTGGCCTTTGTGGGCTATGGCAACAACCCGGATCACGCCGAGCTGGAACTGACCTACAACTATGGAGTCGACCATTACGACATGGGCAGCGCCTACGGTCACATCGCGATCGGCGTGCCGGATGCGTACAAGGCTTGTGAACAGGTGAAGGCGGCGGGCGGCAATGTCACGCGCGAGGCAGGGCCGGTGAAAGGCGGCACGACCGTGATCGCGTTCGTGACCGATCCGGACGGCTACAAGGTCGAGCTGATCGAACGCAAGGAATATCAGGCGGCGTAAAGACCTGCCGTAAAACAAAAGCGGGCCGAAGAAATCGGCCCGCTTTTGTTTTCCGGCTAATGATCGATCAAAAGATCGGCAGCGTTTCCGGCGCATGGTCGCGCAGCGCTTTTTTCGCCGCTTCGAATTCAGGAAAGATCGATTGAACGGTCGCCCAGAAGCGCGGGCTGTGATTCATTTCGCGTAAATGTGCCAGTTCGTGCGCGATCACGTAATCGATCAGCGGCAGCGCGAAATGGACTAGGCGCCAATTCAGGCGGATGCGGCCATCAGCGGTGCACGATCCCCACTGGGTTCTTGCCGAGGACAAGGCGAAGGAGTGATAGCTCACGTTCAGCTTTTCCGCGTACAGCGGCAGACGTTGCGCAAAAATGCGTTTCGCTTCCAGTTGCAACCAGGATTGCACGCGGTCTTTCAGCTGCTGCTCACCGGCATCGGCCGGCAGGCTGACCGTCAATTCCAGCGTTTCTGCGTTCCATTCGATACCGGCGACTTGCGTCGCCCGGATGCGCAGCGTGATGTCATTGCCCAGATAGGGCAGCTTGCCGCCGTCGTTCCACTGCATCTGCGGCAGCAGGCGGCGCGCCGACCGTTCACGGCGCTCATTGAGCTTGTTGAGTATCCAGCGCTGCTTTTCGCGGATCGCGTTGTCGATTTCCGCCAGCGTTACCCATTTCGGTGCTGTGATACGCAGGCCGTCATCATCGATCATGAACCCGATCGAGCGGCGCTTCGAGCGCACCAGCGCATAATCCAGCGTATGTTCGTTGATACGGATGCGGCGCTTGCCCTGCCCGATCAGCGTCGATGCCTCGTTACCTGATGCCGACGTTTGCGGCGTCAGTGTGACAGGCGTCGAGCTTGGTGCCGGATGATCGACTTTCGGTTGCGCCGAAAAATCCGAAGAAAAGAAATCCAGCTGCAGAGCAAGCTGTTGCGGGTCGGGCGAGGTGTGACGAAGCAGCTTCAATGTCGGCGTTCCGCTAGGATTGTGGCGTCTGGTCCGCAGGGTACGCGTGTGGCGAAATCACGCGCATTTCGGATTCTATCCAATTTTCAACCTGCTGCATCAGCTCGATCGCGTTCATGCCAGCCGGCGGAATCGGCTTGCCGATCGATACCGTGATCAGTCCGGGTTTCTTGATGAAGGCATTGCGTGGCCAGCATTCGCCCGCGTTCAATGCGATCGGCACGACAGGCGTCTGCGTTTCGACCGCAAGACGCGCGCCGCCGCCCTTGTACTTCCCGCGCTGCCCGACCGGAATGCGCGTCCCTTCGGGGAACATGATGATCCATTGCCCGTCTTTCAGGCGCTGCCTGCCTTCGCGCGCCACTTGCGCAAAGGCATCCTTGCCGTTCTTGCGGTCGATCGGAATCATGCGCAGCAGTGCAAGCGCCCAGCCAAACAGCGGAATGTAGATCAGCGAACGCTTCAGCACGAACACCAGCGGGCGCGGCATCTTCCACAACAGGAAAATCGTTTCCCATGCAGACTGATGTTTGGAAAGCAGAATCACCGGTTCGTCGGGAAGATTCTCCATGCCCTTGATCTGATAGCGGATGCCACAGAGGACTTTTGCCAGCCAGATGATGAACGCATTCCAGCGTGAGGTAACGTAGTAGCGCGTGGTGTAAGGGAAAGGTGCTGCGAGAAAGCAGACGAAGGCCCACACCACGGTGGCGACAAACATGATCGCTGCGAATAGCAGCGAACGGATAAACAGATTGGCGCGTGACATCGGTTCTCCAGGCGGCGACGCCGTTGCATCGCCTCGTTATTCTTATGCGTTTATGCAGCGTTCCCTTGCGGCGCCTTCAGCAATTCGTCGACGACCGTAGCCAGATTGGGGAAAGTTGCGGTGCCGGGCGGAAGGCCGCCTTTTTCGCAAGTCTTTTCACCTTTGCCGGTCAATACCAGATATGGCTTGCAGCCGACCACAAAACCGGCCTGCAGATCGCGCAAGGAGTCGCCCACATTAGGAACGCCTTTCAGATTGACTTCAAAGCGCTTCGCGATCGCGTGCAGCATGCCGGCTTTCGGCTTGCGGCAGTCGCAGTTGTCGTCGGCTGCATGCGGGCAGAAAAATACGGCATCGATTTCGGCGCCGGCTGCCTGCGCTGCGGCATGCATCTTCTGATGAATGGCGTTCAAGGTCATGATGTTGAACTTGCCGCGCGCGATGCCTGACTGATTGGTCGCAACGACGACGCGATAGTCGGCCTGGTTCAGGCGCGCAATCGCTTCCAGCGAGCCGGGAATCGGAATCCACTCGTCCGGCGACTTGATGAATTCGTCCGAATCGAAATTGATGACGCCGTCACGATCGAGAATGACCAGTTTCATCTGTGCCTCTTCAGCTTGCCAGCTTCGATAGATCGGCGACGCGGTTCATTGCCTGGTGCAAGGTGGCGAGCAGCCCGAGCCGATTGTTGCGCAGGGCTGCATCCTCCGCGTTCACCATCACGCCATCGAAGAAGGCATCGACCGGCGTTTTTAATGCGGCCAATACCTGCAGCGAAGCCGTGTAATCGCCGCGGGCGAAGGCCGCATCGGCTTGCGGCTTGACGGTAGCGAGCGTCTCGTTCAAAGCAATTTCTGCCGCTTCCTTCAGTAGTGCAGGGTCGACCTTCGCAGCAACATCGCCTTCCACTTTTTTCAGGATATTGCTGACGCGCTTGTTGGCGGCGGCCAGGCTTTCCGCTTCGGGTAGGGCGGCGAAAGCGCGTACTGCGGCCAGGCGCTCCGTCACATCGGCAAGGCGTTCCGGCGGTTCGGCCAGCACCGCTTCGATTTCCTGTGCACGGTATCCCTGCTCACGCAGCGTATTCGCCAGGCGATCGAAAATGAAATTGCGCAGAGGGTGCTCGGGCACCAATCCGTTGAACGGGCGTTCCGTCGTCGCGATCAGATCGCCGATGCTGATGTTCAGTCTGCCTTCGATCAGCATGCGGATGATGCCGAGCGCGTGCCGGCGCAATGCGAACGGATCCTTGTCGCCGGTAGGCACCTGGTTGATGCTGAACATGCCGACCAGCGTTTCGAGCTTGTCTGCAAGAGCGACGACGACGCCAACAGCGTTACGCGGCAATGCGTCGCCGGCAAAGCGCGGCTTGTAGTGATCTTCGATTGCATCCGCGATCTCGGCAGACAAACCATCATGCAGCGCGTAGTAGCGGCCCATGATGCCCTGAAGTTCGGGGAATTCGCCGACCATATCGGTCAATAGGTCGGCTTTAGCCAGGCGAGCTGCAGTATCGGCCTGTTGCGCGTCGACGCCGAGCTTGGCTGCGATTGCCTTGGCAATCGCGCGCACGCGTTCGATGCGCTCGCCCTGTGTGCCGAGCTTGTTGTGATAAACCACTTTTGCCAGGCCGGCCACACGCGATTCCAGCGTCTTCTTGCGATCCTGGTCGAAGAAGAATTTGGCATCCGCCAGGCGCGGGCGCACTACGCGTTCGTTACCGCCAATGACCGCGCTGGCATCCGCCGGCCGGATATTCGAGACAATCAGAAACTTGTTCGTCAGCTTGCCGCTTGCGTCAAGCAACGGGAAATATTTCTGGTTCGCCTTCATCGTCAGAATCAGGCATTCCTGCGGCACGTCGAGGAAGCTCTCTTCGAACTGACCGACCAGCACGTTCGGGCGTTCGACCAGACCGGTCACTTCATCGAGCAGCGCTTCGTCTTCGATCGGCTTCAGGCCTTCGCCTGCCGCTGCAGCAGCGCTTTGCAGTTGCCGCACGATCTCGGCACGGCGCTCGGCGAAATTAGCGATCACCGCGCCTTCCTTCGCCAGCTGTTCGGCATAGGAATCGGCGGTGCGCACGAAGACAGGATCGATGCCCGCTTCGAAGCGATGGCCGTGCGTGGTGGCGCCGGCGGTTAGTCCGAGTACGGAAACCGGAATCACGTCCGCGCCATACAGCGCTACCAGGCCGTGTGCCGGGCGCACGAAGTTGACCGTGTTCCAGCCGTCGGCGAGCTGGTAGGTCATGACTTTCGGAATCGGCAGTTTCGTCAGCGTGTCGTCCAGCGCCTTCTGCAAGCCTTCGGCCAGCGTTGCGCCTTGCACGACGCTGTTGAAGTACAGCACTTCGGCCTTGCCGTCGGACTCGCGCTTCAGATTGACGACGGCGGCTTCATCAGCACCGAGCGCATTCAGTTTTTTCAGCAGTGCGGGCGTC
>DATAHI010000249.1:0-7878 GCA_036263255.1 Oxalicibacterium sp.
CACCTGCCCTGAAACCTGCCAGAAGAAGCTGTACGACGTGCGCCAATTGCGGCTGACGCAGGGCAAGGACATGGATCGCATTGAACGTGTATGGCTCATTACCGATAACGCGCCGCTGGATACGATGCTGATGCGTGAATACGACGGCACGCGGCTGCTGCGCGCGAAAGCAGATCTGGTCAATGCGTGGTTGCCGGTCGAGTCCGGCACGGTCGCGTCCGATCATCTCTTCATGATCGATCCGCTCGGTAATCTGATGATGCGTTTCCCGAAGGATGCCGATCCGAACAAGATCAAGAAGGACATCACCAAATTACTGAAGGCCTCTTCCATTGGATAATTCGGCACTGCTGTTTCAGCTCGCAACGAAGGGCGTTCTGGTTGCGCTGCTGGCATTTCTCGTCGTCTGGTCGTCGAAGGACACCAACAAGTACCGCAAGCTGGTGTGGGTAACGCTGTTTCTCACCTTTGACGTCATCATGTTCGGCGCTTTCACGCGCCTCACCGATTCGGGACTCGGCTGTCCCGACTGGCCGGGATGTTACGGTCACTCCAATCCGTTACAGGCAATGGAGCATATCCGCGCAGCGGAGGCGGCAATGCCGACCGGTCCCGTGACCGTGATGAAGGCATGGATAGAAATGATTCATCGCTATCTCGCGATGGGCATCGGCGTGCTCATCATCGCCATTGTGGTCATTTCGTGGCGTTTCTGGCTCAGAAGCGGACGACGCGACGCACGCTTTTCGCCGCGCTTTCCACTGGTGTTGTTCGGTTTCGTTTGTCTGCAGGGCGCGTTCGGTGCATGGACCGTAACGATGAAACTGCAGCCTGTCATCGTCACGATTCATCTGCTGCTTGGCATGAGCTTGCTTGCCTTGCTGACCTGGCTCGGTGCACGGCAAAAGGAGCATGGGCCAGTGTCGCAGGCCGCATTGAACCTGCGTACACCGGCGACGGTGGCGCTGATCCTGCTCGCCGTGCAGATCGCACTGGGCGGATGGGTCAGCACGAATTACGCGGCGCTAGCCTGTTTGGATTTTCCACTCTGTCATGGCGCGTGGGTACCCGCGATGGATTTTCATCATGGTTTCACGCTGTGGCGCAAGCTCGGCATGACAGCCGATGGCGAATACTTGCCGTTCGATGCACTGACGGCGATCCACTGGACGCATCGCAACTTTGCCTTCGTGGTGGCAGCGGTGATTGTCTGGGTCGCGCTGAACGCGTACAAGGTAGAGGGATTGAAACCGACTGCGCGCGCGCTGCTCGGTGCGATTGTTTTGCAAATCGCCATCGGTATTGCGACCGTCTCGCTGAAGTGGCCGCTGGTGCTAGCCGTCGCACACAACGGCACGGCGGCGCTGCTCGTACTGCTGACGGTCATGTTAAACTACAAGACTCGTATACCTGCCCATTCTCCTGCGCATCGTGAACCGAAAGACAAGTCTTTCCCCATGACGATGGCCGCCAACGACGACGCATGACGACCTTGACTGCCTCACCGAATCGCATCGCTCAGTACTGGGCGCTGACCAAGCCGCGTGTCACGCAGCTGGCAGTGTTTTGCGCGGTGATCGGCATGTTCCTCGCGACGCCCGAACTGCCTGACTGGCATATCGTGGTGGCGGCAACTATCGGCATCTGGCTACTCGCTGGTGCCGCGTTCGCCATCAATTGCCTGGTGGAACGTGAAATCGATTCGCGCATGGCGCGCACCGCACGCCGTCCGCTCGCGCGCGGCGAACTAAGCGTGCAACAGACGCTGGTATTTTCCGGCGTAATTGGCGGTGCCGGCATGTGGGTGCTGTATAACTTCGTCAACCCGCTGACCATGTGGCTGACCTTCGCTACCTTTGTTGGTTATGCTGTCATCTACACCATCATCTTGAAACCAGCCACGCCGCAGAACATCGTGATCGGCGGCTTGTCCGGTGCGATGCCGCCGGCACTTGGCTGGGCTGCGGTGGCAAACGATGTGCCGATGCAGGCCTGGATACTGGTGCTGATCATTTTCATCTGGACGCCGCCGCATTTCTGGGCGCTCGCGCTGTATCGTCGCAAGGACTACGAAAATTCCGGCTTGCCGATGCTGCCGATCACGCATGGCATGGCCTTCACCCAACTGCAGATTCTGTTGTACACGATTGCACTGGTTGCGACTACCATGCTGCCCTTTGCGGTAGGCATGAGCGGGCTGATTTATCTGGTCGTTGCCGTCGTGTTGGATGCGATCTTTCTTGCCTATGCATGGCAGATCTATCGCCGTTATACCGACATGATCGCGCGCAAGACCTTTGCCTATTCGATCATCTACCTATCGCTGCTGTTTGCAGCCTTGCTGGTTGATCACTACCTGCGATTCTGATGACGGCTCTGCACCTTCGCACCATTGGCTTGTTGTTCGCCGCCGTGCTTGCGCTGACTGCATGCGGCGACAAGTCTACGCCCGCACAAGCCTTCCAGAACACTGACATCACCGGGCTCGGCTACGCGCAGGATTTCTCGTTGTACGATGTCAATGGCAAGTTGCGCACGCTGGCCGACTTCCGCGGCAAGGCCGTAGTGGTTTTCTTCGGTTATACGCAATGTCCCGATGTCTGCCCGACCACGATGACGGAAATGGCGCAGGTCATGAAGCAGCTCGGTGCGGATGCGGACAAGGTACAAGTGCTGTTTATCACGCTTGATCCGGAACGAGATACCGCCGATGTATTGCGGCAATATGTGCCTGCTTTCGATCCGCGTTTCATGGGTTTGCGCGGAGACGCGGCACAAACGCAGAAAGTGGCGCAGGACTTCAAGGTCTTCTATCAGAAAGTGCCGGGCAAGACGCCGGGCAGCTACACGATGGATCACACTGCCGGCACCTACGTTTACGATCCGCAGGGCCGCGTGCGCCTGTTCATACGCTACGGTCAGCCGATCGACTCGATTGCTCACGATCTGAAGATCTTGCTTTCCTGAAGATCGGAATTTTCGGAAAATAAAAAAAGCGCTCCAAGGAGCGCTTTTCGTTTGGCGTGACGCCGATCGACTGGATGGGCCAGTCAGGATGCGTAAGCTTCCAGCGAACCCTTCATCTTCTTCAGCGCAACCGCTTCGATCTGACGGATACGTTCTGCCGAGACGCCGAACTCGTCTGCCAATTCATGCAGCGTGGCACCCGAGCCGTCGTCGTTCGCTAGCCAACGCGCTTCGACGATGCGGCGCGAACGCGGATCCAGCTTTTCGAGCGCGCCGTTTAAGCCTTCGGTCTGCAAGCGATCATAGTCCTGCGCTTCCAGGATGCGAGTCGGCTCTTGCGCTTCGGAAGACAGATAGGCGATCGGAGCAAACTTGTCGTCTTCATCGTCAGTCGGCGCCTCCAGCGCGATATCGCGTCCGGAGAGACGGGTTTCCATCTCGATTACTTCTTCCGGCTTCACGTTCAGCGTTCTCGCCAGGTCGTTGACCTGCTCCGGCGACATCGAATCCAGGCCGGTTTTGTGGCTACGCAGATTGAAGAACAGCTTGCGCTGCGCTTTCGTCGTTGCCACCTTCACCAGGCGCCAGTTCTTCAGGATGTATTCATGCATCTCGGCCTTGATCCAGTGGATCGAATACGAAACGAGACGCACGCCTTGATCCGGGTCGAAACGCTTGACCGCCTTCATCAGGCCAATATTGCCTTCCTGAATCAGGTCTGCGTGCGGCAGGCCATAACCGAGATAGCCGCGCGCAATAGAGACCACCAATCGCAGATGCGACAGAATCAGCTTCTGCGCGGCAGCCAGGTCATTGTTGTCCCGCAGACGACGAGCGAGCGACACTTCTTCTTCCTGCGTCAGCATGGGCATGCGATTGACCGCCGAGATATAAGCGTCAATATTGCCCAGCGAACCGGAAAATCCGAGCGCCATGAGCTGGTTGTTAGTCGGAACCAATGCGGATGATGCAGAGGCTTTCATCATTTCTCCTTGCGAACCCCACTGAGTAAAAGAACTGCTTGCCATGCAATCGAAGGGTTATATTAGCACTCAGTTTTGGAGAGTGCTAATTGTGCTTTTCAACGGCATGGATAGTGTTTCTGCTATTGCAGTTTTTATCACAATTGGCCCAATCTAAGTTTTTAGAGTGGTATTGGCAGGGGAAGTTGCGTTAAAAACCCCGCTTTGACCCAAAAAAGCTGGGGAAAACCGGTGAAAATGGCTGAGTTTTGGTGGAAAAATGACAGAAACGTCATCTTTAGTGGGATTTATGGCCCTAAAACTCGTTTTCCTCAGGTGTTTCGAGTCAAATGACGGCGCACCGACAGCAAAGCACCAAATAAGCCAAGCAAAGCGCTTAAAAGCAGCAAGGCGGCCGTTGATACCGAGTTCAGCGGAATCAGCCTGAATTCCGATGCATACAGCCGGGCAAAATCGGCGATCGCAGCATTCAGGGGATTTAGGATGATAGCGACCGTGACGAGCGCGACAGCGCCGGCGATCAGGCCGAGGAGAGCGCCGGTGTAATAGAAAGGCCGGCAGATGAAGCGGTCGGTGGCGCCGACCAGGCGTGATACCTCGATTTCCTCGCGTTGCGTCATCACCTGCAGCCGTATCGTGTTGAACACCACGGCAACCACGACGACGCCTAGCGTGCAAGCGAGGAACAGCAGGATCAGCTGCGCGATCTGCAGCAGCGCGGCCAGGCGCTCTATCCACGCCGAATCGATTTGCACGGTGTCGACGCCTTGCAGCGATTCCAGTTTCTTTGCCAAGGCATTGATGCGCTTGGCATCCTCGCGGGTTTCCAGACCGGATAATTTCAGTACGTAGGCATCTGGTAGCGGATTAGCACCCAGCGTGCCGATCGCGTCTTCCAGACCGGTGCGGTCCTTCAAGGCATCCAGCGCTTTCTCGCGCGGGACGAAATCCAGCCTGACAGCAGTCTTGTCTTCCTGTGCAATACGCCGGATGTCCGCACCAATCGCATTTGCGCGTTCGCGCGGCGTATCGAGCGCCAGGAAAACGCTGATTTCCGGTTGAACGGCCAATTGTCCTGCAACAGGTTTTGCATTCTCCAGCAGGGTCAGACCGGCGAAGGGCAGCGTCAACGCGATGGCGACGACCAATACATTCAATAAGAAATTGCCGGGTGCCCGCAGCAGATGGCGGAAGGCATCTGCCAGCGCAAAGCCGTGATGACGTAGCCAGCCGATCATGATGCCGCTCCCTGCGCGGTCTGTCGCCGCCAGCTTTCAATGAAGCGGCCGCGCTCCAGATAGATGACGCGATCTGCGGCATCGAGAAATTGCTCGTCGTGGGTAGAAATCAGGCAAGTCACGCCGACACCATGGAAGGCTTTCAGCGCATCGAGTACCTTGTTCGCGCTGTCCCGATCGAGATTTGCGGTCGGTTCGTCAGCCAGAATGATCTGCGGACGATTGACGATCGCGCGTGCAATCGCGACACGCTGCTGCTCGCCACCCGACAACGATTGCGGTGCGGCAGCAGCGCGGTCCAGCAGGCCGACCTTGTCGAGCGCGGCACGTGCGCGGCGTTCCGCGTCCGCGCGCGTGGCGCCGCACACGATCAGCGGCAGCATCACGTTGGCGAGCACGTTGCGGTCTTGCAGCAGCTTCTGCTGTTGAAAGATCAGACCGAGGTTGCGGCGCAGATAAGGTAAGCCCGAAGATTTGATGCGACCGATGTCCTGCCCGTTGACCAGCACATTACCTGATGTCGGTCGCTCGATTGCGGCGATCATTTTCAGCAGCGTCGATTTTCCCGCGCCCGATGCGCCAGCCAGAAAGACGAGCTCCCCTTTGCCGACTGACAGCGTGATGTCGCTCAGCGCCTGGATGTTCGGTGGATACTGCTTGGAAAGTTGGCGAAGTTCGATCATCGTGATATCGATCAACCGAGAAGTGCGTCGACGAAGTTCTTCGCGTCGAACGGCTGCAGGTCTTCGATCTGTTCGCCTACGCCGATGAAGTAAACCGGAACCGGCCGTGTGCGCGCGATCGCGGCCAGTACGCCGCCTTTTGCGGTGCCATCCAGCTTGGTCACTACGAGGCCCGTCAGGCCAAGCGCGTCGTCAAAGGCTTTCACTTGCGTCAGCGCGTTCTGTCCGGTATTGCCGTCGATGATCAGCAGCACTTCATGCGGTGCATCGGCCAATCCCTTGCCGATTACGCGCTTGACCTTCTTCAATTCTTCCATCAGGTGCAGCTGCGTCGGCAGGCGACCCGCGGTATCGACCATTACCACGTCGACTTTGCGCGCCTGTGCCGATTGCACGGCGTCGAAAGCCACTGCGGCAGGGTCGCCAGATTCCTGCGCGATCACCGTCACGTTGTTGCGCTGGCCCCAGATCGTCAGCTGTTCGCGCGCAGCGGCGCGAAAGGTGTCGCCGGCAGCGAGCAGAACGGACTGGTGATGCGTCTGCATGTGCTTGGCGAGCTTGCCGATGGTCGTGGTCTTGCCGGCGCCGTTGACACCAGTGATCATCATGACCAACGGCTGATAGCGGCCGAGCACCAGCGGCTTCTGCAGCGGCGTCAGCATTTCAATCAGCAACTCGCGTAATGCCGTTTTGACTTGCGACGCTTCAGTCAGCCTGTCGTTCTTGACCTTGCGCTTCAGCGCATCGAGCAGATAGTGCGTGGCATCGACGCCCGCGTCCGACATCAGCAGCGCGGATTCGAGTTCATCGTATAGATCGTCGTCGATGCGTGCGCCGACGAATAGGGTAGTGAGATTGGAAGAAGTCTTGGACAGGCCAGCCCTCAGCCGCGACATCCAGGATTTCTTTTGTTCTTCGGACGTGTCGGCCGCGACGATCTCGGCCGTAGTTTGCGCTTGCGGGACCGGTGCAGGTTCGATGTTCGGAGTCTCTTCGGGGAGCGGAGTCGCGGGGAGCGTTGACGGCGCCGGGTCTTGCGGTTTTTTCTTGAAGAAACTAAACATCGGGAATCGGGTCAGAGCTGCGGTGTCGGATGCCGGCCGCGACATGCGTACAGGCGGATACAATCGAGCCTATTCTAACAGAGCGAAGATGCAATGAAATCACGTGCACGGGCCGTGCTGACGGCATTCACCCTCATGCTTTCGCCCGGTTTTGCGCCGGCGCAGCCTATGCAGCCAGCCACCACGGCGCAGGTAACCGAGTTCAGGCTGGACAACGGCATGCGCGTCATCGTCAATGAAGACCATCGCGCGCCGACGGTCGCGCACATGATCTGGTATCGGGTCGGCTCTATCGATGAGACAAACGGCACGACCGGCGTTGCGCACGCACTCGAACACATGATGTTCAAGGGCACCAAGGACTTGAAGCCGGGCGAATTCAGTAAACGCGTCGCCGAACTCGGCGGCCGAGAGAATGCCTTCACCAGCAAGGATTACACCGCCTATTTCGAGCAGATCGAGAAGTCGCAACTGGAAAAGGTGATGGCGCTCGAAGCCGATCGTATGCGCAACCTGCAGTTCGATGAGAACGAGTTCGCAAAGGAAATCCGCGTCGTGATGGAGGAGCGCCGCTTGCGTACCGAAGACCAACCCATCGCGCTGCTGCACGAAGCCCTGAACGCGACCGCTTTTGCCGTACATCCGTATCGCAATCCTGTGATCGGCTGGCCTACCGATCTTGAGCACATGACGCTGGCCGACGTACGCAACTGGTATCGCATGTGGTACGCGCCGAACAATGCCGTGATGGTGGTGTCCGGCGATGTCGGGCCAGAGCAGGTGCACGTGCTGGCGCAGAAATATTTCGGGAAGTACCAGGGGCAGCCTATTCCGCGCGGCAAGCCGCAGGAAGAGCCGCCGCAGCGCGGCATCAAGCGCGTAACGGTCAAGGCGCCGGCGGAAAATTCCTATGTCGCACTTGCCTTCAAGGTGCCGGCATTGC
>DATAHI010000250.1:0-3226 GCA_036263255.1 Oxalicibacterium sp.
CGCGATGAGATGCCGATCACCAGCAGATTGTCGAGAGAAACGGGCATGCATCGAATCCTTGAAAGAATCGTCCCATTATAAATGGAGGCTGCGCGTGATTCGCGCTTCGCTAGAATAGTGTTTTTGACGCAGGATCAAGCCATGTCGCTGAATACGACTATCCGGAATTGGGCCAGAACCATCAAGCGCGATGCGGTCATGCTGTGGTTCGCGCGGCGCCATCCGGATGTCGGTCTGCTGCCGAAAACGCTTTGTGTTGTGACCGTCCTGTATGCGCTCAGTCCGATCGACTTAGTGCCCGACTTCGTGCCAGTGCTGGGGTATCTGGACGATGTCATCATCCTGCCTGCGCTGATCTGGCTGACGGTTCGCCTACTCCCGCCGCAAGCCGTCAGCGACTGTCGTGCCCAGGCGGAACAATGGATGGCCGAGCAAGGACGCAAGCCCCGCAGCTATGTTGGGGCCGTCTTCATTATTGCCTTGTGGATACTGTTCGCTTGGCTGTGTTGGCGTTTGTTGCGTTGATTGCCCCGACCGGGGCCGATTCTTGCTAGAGATGGTAGGGACTTACTGTTGCGGTGGTTGTTCGCCGTCTTCGTAAAAAGAGACGCGCAGCGTACGTTGACGTTGCTGCTTTTTCAGCGCAGCCTTGGTACCCAGATAAGCGGCGGCGAGGCAGTAGATCAGCGACATCCAGCCCAGGTAATGAATGGCAAGCAGCGGCACCAGAATAATCAGCAGTGCGCCGGCGAGATCGCCCTTGTTCAGCGTTGACCAATAGAAGGTGAACGCATAGACAAGGAAAAGCAGAATGAAAGCGAGCAGCATGATTTCTCCTTTGGGCCGAGCCGGCATTCTAGCATCGGCTGCGGCGGGATTTATGCGCACTTCTACTTAGGCTGGCATAAGTAAGTTGCTTTTGAAATGCATATTAAATAGAATCACGATCATTGTGGAGTAACGGCAAATGAGGCTTACCCGCTTCTCGGATATCGGATTGCGCGTGCTGATGTATCTGGCACGCGAACCGCGCACGACGTCTGTCACGGTGGCGGAAGTCGCCATGCAGTTTGATATTCCGCATAATCATCTGGTCAAGGTGGTCGGTGCGATGGCGAAGCGCGGCTGGATCGATGCGATGCGTGGGCGGCACGGCGGCATTCGGCTTGCAGTGAATGCGGCAGAGATCCGGATCGGTACGGTGCTGCGCGCACTGGAAGGCGATAACGAAGCGGTCGATTGCGAAGGCATCGGCTGCCGCCTGGCAGGCGATTGCGCCTTGCGTGATGCCTTGCGGCGTGGTGTGGAGGCCTTCTATCAGGCGATGGACGAATACACGCTGGGACAGATTATCGGCGGCAATACAGGCGAGCACATCGTCAAGATGCATCGTTCGTTCCTGCAGGAAAACAGCAAAGCTGCCTGAGATGTAGAGCGGGGTCTGCGAAGGCCCCTTTTTATCGTTTTTAAAGTTGCATATGTAATGCATATTTATAAGGAGAGAAGAATGTTGTCCGCCGAATCGCGCCCCTACATCGATGCCAGTGTTCCCGTGTTGCGCGAGCATGGCCTGGCGATTACGCAGCGGTTTTACAAGAACATGTTTGCCGCCCATCCTCAGCTGCACAATCTGTTCAACGCAGGCAACCAAGCCAATGGTTCGCAGCAGCAGTCGCTGGCCTCTGCAGTGTTCGCCTATGCGGCCAACATCGACAATCAGGCGGCACTGACGCCGGTGATCTCACGCATCGTCAATAAGCATGCGTCCGTCGGTATCACGGCAGAGCACTATCCGATTGTCGGCGAGCATCTGCTGCATGCTATTCAGGAAGTGCTGGGCGGCGCCGCCACACCGGAACTGATCGCCGCGTGGGCAGAAGCCTATGACATCCTCGCCGATGCACTCATCAATGAAGAGAAGCGGCTGTATCAGCATGCAGGCGTGGAAGCGGGCGAACTGTTCGAGATGCGCGTGGTTGCGGTCAACAACGAAAGCGAGCTTGTGCGCTCCTTTACGCTGACACCAGTCGACAGTGCGTTGCCGGATTTCTATCCCGGCCAATATGTCAGCGTGGCCATTCAGCTACCAGACGGGCTGCGCCAGCTACGTCAGTACAGCTTATCGGATGCGCCGAACGGCCGGCATCTGCGTATTTCGGTCAAGCGCGAAGTCGCCGGCCATGAGACGCCGGCCGGCACGGTATCGAACTGGTTGCACGACAATCTGGCGGTCGGCAGCACCATCAAGATCAGCAAGCCGTTTGGCGATTTCCAGCCGGACACGGAAGGCGACAAGCCGATCGTACTGTTGTCGGCAGGCGTCGGCATCACGCCGATGATCTCGGTATTGAACCGTATCGCCGAAGTGGCGCCGCAACGTCAGGTGATCTTTGCCCATGCGGCACGAGATGAAAAACATCATCCGCATCAAGACGACGTCGCGCTCGCTGCTGCCAGAATGCCGAACCTGCGAACCGTGTTCTTCTATGAGGACATGTCGATTGGGAAGCCTGGAAAAACGGCCGTGGGCGGAAGGATGGTGATCGATAAGCTGCCGCAGTGGAATACGGAGAATACGGACGTCTACATGTGCGGACCGTTGCCCTTCATGCAGGAGCAATGGGCATCACTCGTCAAGCACGGGGTGCCCGCCCAGCGCCTGCATCGCGAAGTCTTCGGTCCCGACATGCTGGATCACTTGATCTGAAGCAAGCCGTATTTGACGGCGGGAGGGAACACGCACGCTGCATGGCTATCGAAACGATTTTACGGAGGTTGTCATGTCGAACAAATCGCCGAAAGCCAAGCAGCGTGAATCGAAGTCGAAGGAGAGCGCCATCGTGAAGCCGGTCCTGAAAACCGGTTTACCGCCTGGTATCAGCCCGCAAGAGGCGAAAGATCCGGGAGGCGCGACTCGCAGCAAACGCGTCAAGAACAATTCCTGATCGCTCGTATGAAAAGCAAGCCGCATCGCATGGTGCGGCTTTTTTATTGCACACGCTATTGCGAATGGCGATGTATCAGGAGGCACGCATGAGGAGCGAGAAGGAAAAGATGCTGGCCGGCGAGTTGTATGACGCGATGGACGCTCAACTCGTGCATGAACGGCAGTGCGCTCGCGCCGTGCTGAGGGAATTCAATGCCTTGTCCGAGAGCCTGCAGGCCGAGCGTGCGCAGTTGCTCGCAAAACTCTTCGGTGCCGAAACGGATGTCGGCATCCAGCCGC
>DATAHI010000251.1:0-13720 GCA_036263255.1 Oxalicibacterium sp.
TTCCCTCAGCGAGTCCACGGTCGGCGTGGGTACCTGCAATGCCATCTCGAGACTGTCTTTCACCGGCACCAGTGCCTCGGCAAAGCTTTCGATCGCAAATTTATGCGCGCGCGCGATGTCTTCCTGTGCACGGCGACGGAAATTCTCGGTCTCTGCCTTGGCCCGCATGAACGCGTCCTGGAATTCCTGCGCCATCTGCTGCGCCGATGCCAGTTGCTCCTCCAGCGATGGCCCACCTGCGGGTGCAGCCGGCGCTTCAGGCGTGGCGGCACCGTCCAATGATGCCGCCTGCTCTGCGTATTTATCCTGGTCTTGCATTAAAAATCTCCAACAATCAAAGAGTTACGACAATAGATGGCAATTCGACAAAGCAAATGGGGCTATCCCACACTATTTCAAGGGACATTCGGCGGACTTTTTACCGGCGGGGGAAAACCGCTGATGGCGACAACCAAAACAGGCCGGGAACGCCTCTCGCAAGGGCCTAAGCGGGCGACCTCGCGTCCCGAAGCCGTCCCTAGCGCTCGGCGCCGAGGCGCAGCGCCCGTTCGCGCGACGCCTGTGCCTGTCTTTCCTGTTCTTCCCGCAGCACCGAACGCATGGTTGGCCAGCCGATCACGTGCGACTCGACAAGTTCCGCCAGCGCCTTGATCCAGACATGGTCTTCGTTCAGGCAGGGAATGTAGTGGAAGTCCTGGCCGCCACACTGCAGGAAGGCCTGGCGGACCTCCATCGCGATTTCCTCCAGTGTCTCCAGGCAGTCACTGGTAAAGCCCGGGCAGATGACGTCGACGCGCTTGGCGCCTGTGCGAGCCAGTTGCTCCACCGTCGGCTGCGTATAGGGCTGCAGCCACTCGGCCTTGCCGAAGCGTGACTGGAAAGTGACGACGTATTGCTCTTCGCTCAAGCCCAGCGCTTCCGCCAGCAGCCTTGCCGTCTTGTGGCATTCGCAGTGATAAGGGTCGCCCAGTAGCAGCGTACGCTTGGGTACGCCGTGAAAGCTCATGACGAGTTTGTCGGGACGGCCGGCCATCTCCCAGTAAGCCAGCACCGATTGACGCAACGCTTCGATATAGGCGTCGTGATCGTGATAGTGCTTGATGAAGCGCAGTTCCGGCACATTGCGCGTCTTCCTGTAATGGCGAAACACTGCATCGAACAGCGAAGCAGTCGTCGTACCGGAATACTGCGGATACGCGGGCAATATCAGAATGCGCTCGCAGCCCTCGTCCTTCAATTTCTCCAGCACGCTGGCGACCGAAGGGTTGCCGTAGCGCATGGCATAGGCAACCCGAATCGCGTGCCCGCGCTCGCCCAGATAGCCAGTCAGCAGCTTCGCCTGCTTTTCGGTATGGATTTTCAGCGGCGAACCGTCGTCGGTCCAGATCGCCTCGTATTTTTTTGCGGACTGCTTGGGACGGAAAGGCAGAATGAACAGGCGCAGGATGCACCACCAGATCGGACGCGGAATCTCCACCACGCGCGGATCGGACAGAAATTCCTTCAGGTAGCGGCGCACCGCACCGGTGGTTGGCGCATCGGGTGTGCCAAGGTTCATCAAGACCACGGCGGTCTTCGGCACGTTGCCGTGCGTATGCGGAGGTTCAGTACGGAATGACATCAGAGCGGCATCAGCGTTGCGTTCTCGGACATGCCAGATGAAAGGATGCGGCGATCCGGCGAAGGACCGCCATTGTGGGGCTTATTCAGCTTGCCAGCAACTCGCGCGCGTGGCTGCGCGTGGTGGCGGTGATCTCCAGGCCGCCCAGCATGCGGGCAATCTCCTCGACGCGCGCGTTGGCATCGAGCGCTTCGATCGAAGACAGCGTCTTGCCCCCGCTGTTTTTCTTGCTGACCTGAAAGTGTTGATTCGCCTGGCTGGCCACTTGCGGCAGGTGTGTCACGCACAGCACCTGGCGGTCCTGGCCCAGGCGTTTCAGCAGGCGGCCAACCACCTCCGCCACGCCGCCGCCAATGCCGCTGTCGACCTCATCAAAGATCAACGTCGGTGTCGCAGTCGCACTGGAAGTGATGACTGAGATCGCGAGCGAGATGCGTGCGAGCTCACCACCGGAAGCAACCTTCGCCAGCGGACGCGGCGTGGTGCCGGCATGGCCAGCGACCAGGAATTCGACCTGCTCCAGACCGTGCGCGGCCGGCTCGCATGCGGGCAACGCGATGACGAAACTGCCGCCACTCATGCTGAGATCCTGCATGGCGGCGGTGACCGCTGCGCCCAATGCTTTCGCTGCTTTGGCGCGCGCTTTGGACAATTTCTGCGCGGCGCTCATATAAGCAGCCTTCAGCTTTTCTTCCTGGGCACGCAAGGCATCCAGATCGCTGGCGTCGGCCAGCTGACGCAATTGCGCCGACAGACTGTCGAATTCCTGCGGCAAATCGTCCGGCGCCACATGGAATTTGCGCGAGGTAGAATGCAGATCTTCCATCCTTTGCTCGACTTCGCGCAGCCGACTCGGATCGAGTTCGACGCGCCCCAGATAATCATTCAGCGCATACACTGCTTCCTGCAGCTGAATGCGCGCAGGCTCCAGCACATCGAGCACCGGCTTCAGCGCGCCATCGAGATCAGCCAGCTTGCCGAGCTTCAGGTTCAGCGAAGACAGCTGCGACAGCATCGGCGCATCGGATTCTGAAATCAGATTCAGCGCTTCCTGTGCGCCTTCGATCAGGCTAGCGGCATGCGACAAGCGGCTGTGCTCGTTGCTGATCTCGCTCCACTCGCCCGGCTTGGCGGCGAGCTTTTCCAGTTCACCGACCTGCCATTCCAGACGTTCACGTTCGAGCAGCACGTTCTTCGCATTCGTTTCGAATTCCTCGCGCTGTTTCGCCAATGCACGCCATGCCTTGTAGGCGGCACCGACTGCCTTCACGTCGTCCTGCAGGCCGGCCTGGTTGTCGAGCAGTGCGCGCTGCGCCTCCGCCTTCAGCAGCGATTGATGCGCGTGCTGGCCGTGGATATCGACCAGGCGTTCGCCGAGTTCGCGCAATTGCGTCGCAGTAGCCGCCACGCCGTTGACGAAGGCTTTCGAGCGGCCGGCATTGTCGATCACCCGACGAAGCAGCACGCTACCGTCTTCGTTCGTGAATTCATTGTCGGCCAGCCAGGCTTGCAGTTCGGCATCGGCCTCGAATTCCGCCGTGATGTCGGCCTTGGCCGTACCTTCGCGCACCACGCTGGCATCTCCGCGCCCGCCCAGGGCGAGCGCAAGTGCGTCGATCAGGATCGATTTGCCGGCACCGGTTTCTCCGGTAAACACAGAGAAGCCCGGCGCAAATTCGAGCTCGATGGCGTCGACAATGACAAAGTCGCGAATGGAAAGCGTGCGCAGCATGGAGTGAGCGTATCCGGTGCGGTCAGCAACAAAGAAGGAAAGCGGTCAAGGCAGGGCCATGGCCGCGCTTATTTTAAGCGCCCCTGCACTGACGGATATTCGTTCCAGTGCAATTTTTCGCGCAGCGTATCGTAGTAATTCCAGTCCTTCGGGTGCAGGAAGGTAATCGTGTGTTCGGAGCGGCGCACCACCACGCGGTCGCGATGCTGCAGGCGCGCCACCGATTGCATGTCGAAGTTCAGGTTACTGTCGCGGCCGCCGACCACCTCGATCAAAATCTCGCTGGTGTCCGGCAGCACGATCGGGCGGTTCGACAACGCATGCGGCGCGATCGGCACCATGACAAGACCCGTCAGGCTCGGATGCAGGATTGGCCCACCGGCCGACAGCGCATAGGCGGTGGAGCCGGTCGGCGTGGCGACGATCAGACCGTCCGAGCGCTGGTTGTACATAAAATGCCCATCCACCTGCACGCACAACTCCACCATGCCGGAACCGGAATCGCGCGACAGCACGACGTCGTTGAAGGCCAGCGTGTGGTGCATCGATTCGCCGTCACGAATGATCGAGCCTTCGAGCAGCGTGCGCTTTTCGGACGACACTCGGCCATTCAGCATGTCCTGCAGCAGCGGCATCATCTGTTCCAGCGAAACGTCGGTCATGAAACCGAGCCGGCCCTGGTTGATGCCGATCAAGGGCACATGAAACGGTGCAAGCTGGCGTGCGATGCCCAGCATGGTGCCGTCGCCGCCAACCACGATGGCGACATCTGCCACTCCACCGATCTCGATCAGCGGCATGGCTTCGTAATCCTTCAGATCGAACATGCCCGCAGTCAGCGCACCAAATACGACACGGCGGCCGGTGGATTGCAGGAAATCGGCAATCTGCGTCAAAGCGTGGCGAATCTCGCTGACGGAGTGCGCGGTTTCATCCACTTTCTGCTTGGCGAAAATCGCGACGGTCTGAAAGGATGAAAAGGGAGAGGATTGTGAAGTGAGCGACATGATGCGCCAGATTAGACCATAATTCCTCTTCCCTACGCCAGCGCGCGGCGTCGCTTTTCGACACGCTGGCACATCGCCGCGCCTCATGAAATCTGTTAATGAAACACCATCCGATCAAGGCGGTCCTGTTTGATCTCGACGATACGCTGTGGCCGGTCGCCCCGGTCATCGCGCAAGCCGAGGCGAAGCTGTATGCATGGCTGCGCGAACACGTTCCCGAATTGACCAGCCGTTTCAGCAACGAGCAGTTGCGCGCGTTGCGGGCTGACATCCTGCCGTCGGACGCGCGCTTCCAGTTCGATCTGTGGGCATTGCGCCACGCGACGCTCACGCGAGCTTGTTTGCTCAGCGGTGCCGACCATGCGCGAATGAACGAGGCGATGGCCGTGTTTTCGGTTGCACGCAATGCGGTCGCACTGTTCGATGATGTGCTGCCCGGCCTTGCCCGCCTGGGCGAACGGTTTGCGCTCGGCTCGGTGTCCAACGGCTTTGCCGACCTGCAGACGATCGGCATCGCGCATCATTTCCGCACTTCACTGGCAGCACACCGCTTCGGCCGAGCCAAACCCGATCCCGCGATTTTTCATGCCGCCTGCGACGCGCTCGGCGTGGCGCCGCACGACACCTTGTTCGTCGGCGACGATCCGGTACTCGACGTGCAGGCTGCGCAGCGCGCCGGCATGGAAGCGGTCTGGATAAATCGTTTCGGCCGCACGCTACCGGAGGGCATCGTGCCCGATGCGATCTGTGCCACTCTGCACGAACTGGACGACTGGCTCACGCAGCGCATTGCTGCAGGCGCCTCCGCGTGAGCCTTGCGTTTTGAGCAAGTACGCAGGATTCTTGCCGCTCGCCGCCGCCACTCATTACAATACAGAGACCATGCAGCTGGATAATCGCGCCCAAACCCTATTGAAGACCCTGGTCGAACGCTATATCGCGGACGGTCAGCCGGTCGGCTCGCGTGCGCTCTCGAAGCTTTCCGGCCTGGACTTGTCGCCGGCGACAATACGCAACATCATGGCCGACCTGGAAGAAATGGGTTTTGTCGCCAGTCCGCATACCTCCGCCGGTCGCGTGCCGACACCACGCGGTTACCGTTTCTTTGTCGATACGCTGATGACGGTACAAGCAATCGATGAAAGCGTGCTGGAATCCAAGCTGCAGAAAACGATACAGACCGGTTCTTCGCAAAAAATCATCTCGAACGCTGCGCAGATTCTTTCCTCGCTTTCCGAATTCGCCGGCATCGTGCTGACGCCCCGGCGCGAGTCGGTGTTCCAGCAGATCGACTTCCTGCGCTTGTCCGAAAAGCGCATCCTGCTCGTGATCGTCGGCCCTAATGGCGACGTGCAGAATCGGCTGCTGCTGACCGACGTCGACTATTCGCCGGGCCAGCTGATTCAGGCAGCAAACTATATCAACCAGCATTTCGGCGGAAAGAGTTTTGACGACGTCCGTTCACATTTGCATGGCGAATTGCAGCAGTTGCGCGACGACATGGCTCGGTTGATGCAAACCGCAGTCGAAGCAGGCAGCGACGCCATGAACGACAGCAGTGACGACGTCGTCATCTCTGGCGAGCGCAATCTGCTGAGCGTGTCCGACCTGTCGTCCAACATGGCCTCGCTGCGCAAGATGTTCGACATGTTCGAACAGAAGACCAGTCTGATGCAGCTTCTCGACATGTCGAACAAGGCCAACGGGGTGCAGATCTTCATCGGCGGCGAATCGAATCTGGTGCCAGTCGACCAGATGAGCGTCGTCGCTTCGCCGTACAAGGTCAACGGCAAGGTCGTCGGCACGCTGGGCGTGATCGGACCGACCCGCATGGCTTACGAACGCGTGATTCCTATCGTCGACATCACGGCCAAGCTGCTATCGAACGCACTGAGCCATTCGCCGGGTTGACGGGTCGGAATCGTCGAAAAGGATAGATCGACGTTAAAAAAGCCGCTGCGATTGCAAGCGGCTTTTTTATTGTTCGACAGAAGCGCAACTTTATTTTTTCTTGGACAGGCAGTCCTTGCAGTGTCCGTACAGCGCCAACGCATGATCGGCAATTTCGAACCCGTACTGCTTGGCGATCGTGACCTGACGCTTCTCGATTTCCTCATCGAAAAATTCTTCGACCTTGCCGCAATCCAGGCAGACCAGATGGTCGTGGTGCGAGCCTTCGTTCAGCTCGAACACGGCCTTGCCGGTCTCGAAATGATTGCGTTGCAGCAGACCAGCCTGCTCGAACTGCGTCAGCACGCGGTACACGGTTGCCAGGCCGACATCCAGATTGTCGTTCAGCAGGATGCGGTAGACGTCCTCGGCGCTCAGATGACGCACTTCCGCGTTGTGGAAGATGTCAAGAATCTTGAGGCGAGGGAGCGTAGCCTTGAGACCGCTGGCTTTGAGCTCGGAAGGATTGGTAGGCATGTTTCTTGATCGGAAAGAGATGATCTGGCTTATCATATAGCGTTTTTCCACTATTGCTCAATCTGCCCGGAATCATTTATGCAAATGTTGCCTCGTCATTTCCGTCTCTCTGGCAGCGCCCTATGCGTCGCGATGGCCGTGATCCTCGGCGGTTGCGCATCGAAGAATCCTTTGATGGAAGAGCCGGCGCCGATTGCATCCAGGGCGAAACCGGCCGCACCGGCACCGCAGGCTGAAGCGGCAGGTAATAACGCGGTACAAGCCCAAGAAAGCAAGACCGCCGCACCCGCGGTGACAGCCGAGCCTGCCGCTGCTGTAGAGCCCGTCGTCGCAGCACCGGCCGCATCTCCGGCAAATGCTGCACCACAAACACCGACCGCGCCGGCCACACCGTCTGTAGCATCTTCGACAAGCGCGAATGCCGGCTCCGCTACGCCAAGCGGTGTGCAGGTTCAGCACAAGAAGCGCTTCCTCGGCATTTTTTCGCCCTACCGTCCTGATATTCAGCAAGGCAACTTCGTGTCGCAGGAAATGGTGGCCCAGTTGAAAGTGGGCATGACGCCGGATCAGGTCATCTTCCTGCTCGGCACGCCGTTGTTGAACGACGTTTTCCACGGCGAGCGCTGGGATTACCCGTTCCGCATGCAAAAGGGTAATGGCGAAATTACGACCAGCAGCGTGACGGTGTATTTCGAAAACAACCGCGTATCGCGCATTGAAGGCGGCGGCGATCTGCCGACGGAGGCAGATTACCTGGCGCGCATTGCAAACAAAGCCAAACAGAAGAAGTAAGCATTTTCTCGATATGACTCCAATGAACATCGCCGTTGCCGGCGCATCGGGCCGCATGGGCCGCATGCTGGTCGAGGCCATTCAGAATGCCGACGACGCCAGGCTGTCAGGTGCGCTCGATATTGCCAATTCGCCGGCCATCGGCACCGATGCCGCCGCCTTCCTCGGCAAGCCGGCGGGAGTCTTGATCGAATCGGACTTCGCCCAAGGCCTGGCCGGCTCGCAATACCTGATCGACTTCACGCGCCCCGAAGGCACGCTGCAGCATCTGGCCTACTGTGCCGCCAACAACATCAAGATGATCATCGGCACCACCGGTTTCGACGCTGCCGGCAAGGCGGCGATCGCGGAAGCGGCAAAATATACGGCCATCGTGTTCGCACCGAACATGAGCGTGGGCGTCAACGTCACGATGAAACTGCTGGAAATGGCGGCCAAGAATTTTTCCGAAGGCTACGACATCGAGATCATCGAAGCACATCATCGCCACAAGGTCGATGCGCCGTCCGGCACCGCGATCAAGATGGGCGAAGTGATCGCCGGCGCGCTCGGCCGCAATTTGAATGACGTCGCAGTGTGGGCGCGCGAAGGCGTGACCGGCCCGCGCGATCCATCGTCGATCGGCTTTGCCACCGTGCGCGGCGGCGACATCATTGGCGACCATACAGTGCTATTCGCCGGCGACGGCGAACGCATCGAGATTTCACACAAGTCGTCGAGCCGGGTTTCTTATGCGCACGGCAGCCTGCGCGCGGCACGCTTCCTGGCAGACAAAAAGACCGGCCTGTACGATATGCAGGACGTGCTGGGATTGCGTTAAGCACCATTTCATTTTCATCATCCAGGATTGCGCTCATGAACAACACGCAGGGATTGGGATTCGCGCACTACTGGGCGCAGGGCGATGCGGTATCGCATGCCGTCGCCTATCTGTTGCTGGCGATGTCGATCGTCAGCTGGTTCTACATCCTGTCCAAGGCATGGACGTCGTGGCGCATTCGCCGCAGCGCCGGTGCGCTGGAAAATTTCTGGCAGGCGCCGACCCTGAACGATGCGGTCAACGTCATCAAGCGTGCCGATAGCGAACAGGTCTTTGCGCCGCTGGCGGCGCAATCCATGGAAGCCGCCAATCTGAAACCGCAGGCCAATTCGCTGAATGCCAATACCGATCCCGGCGAACTGATCACCCGCACGTTACGCCAGGAAATCAACCGCGTGTCGGCGCGTCTGGAAAGCGGCCTGACGCTGCTGGCCTCGGTTGGCTCGACTGCACCCTTCGTCGGTCTGTTCGGCACGGTATGGGGCATTTATCACGCGCTGATCGCCGTCTCGACCGCCGGCACCGTGCAGATCGACAAGGTTGCCGGGCCGGTAGGTGAAGCGTTGATCATGACCGCACTGGGTCTTGCAGTCGCGATCCCTGCCGTACTGGCCTACAATGCCTTTACGCGTGTCAACCGCATCACTCTCGCGGAACTAGACGCCTTCGCGCACGATCTGCATGCTTATCTGACTACTGGAACAAGAGTCGGAAAGTAGTAAAAGCGCCATTCTAGAAAGCAGAGTCAGGAAAAGCATGAGCTTCGGCAGCTTCAACGACAACCAGCAGCCGGCCCCGATGGCCGACATCAACGTCACGCCCATGGTGGACGTGATGCTGGTGCTGCTTGTCATCTTCATCCTCGCCGCGCCGCTGTTCACGCAATCAATCAAGCTCGACCTGCCGAGCGCCCCGGCCACGCCGACGCAAGCGGAGCCGAAGACCGTCACGGTATCGGTCGACGCCGATGGCAATATCTTCTGGGATAAGACGCCGGTCTCGCAAAACGAGCTGAACCAGCGTCTCATCATCGCCGGCAAGCAACAGCCGCAACCGCAATTGCAGCTACGTGCAGACAAGAACACGCGTTATCAAACCATTGCCGCAATCATGGGTGCAGCGCAGGCCAACGGCGTCAGCAAGCTCGGCTTCGTTACCGAGGTACCTCCCGCCACCGATTCCGCCGTGCCGGCAACCCGATAAACATGGCGGCAGTGCAGCTCGACGGCAAGGCCATCACGGATTGGGACAGCTTTCACTCGATCAGCCATGAAGCCTTCGGTTTCCCGGACGTCTACGGCCGCACCATGGATGCGTGGGTCGATTGCCTGAGCTATCTGCGCGATGACGACGGCATGTCGAAATTCCGTCTGAAAAAGGACGAAACCCTGCGCATCACGGTGACGGACACCGACACCTTGCGCAAGAAGGCACCGGAAATCCTCGACGACATCGTGTTCTGCGTCGAAGCGATCAACGACCGCTATCTCGACTACGGCGAGAAGCCGGCACTCGAGCTGAAGCTGGCCTGAGCAACCGGCTGGTACTGTGTGGCGCGCTAGCGCCTGTCTCGACTCGCCTGCCACGCCCATGCGAAGGACGAACCAGTATAATCACGGGCTTCCCACACACATTCCCTGCACCATTCGTCATGCAAGATAAATACAGCCCCGCCGACGTCGAACAAGCGGCGCGCGCCCACTGGCAATCCACCGATGCGTACAAGGCTGTCGAAAACGCGGTCGACGCAAACGGCAAGCCGAAGAAAAAGTTCTACGCCTGCTCGATGCTGCCGTACCCATCCGGCAAGCTGCACATGGGTCACGTACGCAACTACACGATCAACGACGTGATGTATCGCTATCTGCGCATGAACGGCTACAACGTGCTGATGCCGATGGGCTGGGACGCCTTCGGCATGCCGGCGGAAAACGCCGCGATGCAGAACAACGTGCCGCCGGCGCAATGGACCTATTCGAACATCGAGTACATGAAGTCGCAGATGCAATCGATGGGCCTGGCGATCGACTGGTCGCGCGAGATGACCGCGTGCAAGCCCGAGTACTACAAGTGGAACCAGTGGATGTTCCTGAAGATGCTCGAGAAGGGCATCATCTACAAGAAGACCGGCACCGTGAACTGGGACCCGATCGATCAAACGGTTCTGGCAAACGAACAGGTCATTGACGGCCGCGGCTGGCGTTCCGGCGCGCTGATCGAGAAGCGCGAGATCCCGATGTACTACGCGCGCATCACCGACTACGCGGAAGAGCTGCTCGACTTCGTCGACAACAAGCTGCCCGGCTGGCCGGAACGCGTGCGCATCATGCAATCGAACTGGATCGGCAAATCGACCGGCGTGCGCTTTGCGTTCTCGCACGAAATCGAAGACGACGGCAAACTGATCAACGACGGCAAACTCTGGGTCTTCACCACCCGCGCCGACACCATCAAGGGCGTGACTTTCTGCGCGGTCGCCGCCGAACATCCGCTGGCGGCCTTCGCGGCAAAATCGAATCCTGAACTGGCCGAGTTCATCATCGAATGCAAGCTCGGCAGCGTCATCGAAGCCGACATGGCGACGATGGAAAAGAAAGGCATGCCGACCGGCCTGTTCGTCAAGCATCCGCTGACCGGCGCGCTGGTCGAAGTGTGGGTCGGCAACTACGTGCTGATGACCTACGGAGACGGCGCCGTGATGGGCGTACCGGCGCATGACGAACGCGACTTCGCGTTTGCAAAAAAATATGTGCTGCCGATTCATCAGGTCATCGACGTTGAAGGCAAGACCTTCTCCGAAGAGAAATGGCAAGACTGGTACGCCGACAAGGAAAACGGCCGCTGCATCAATTCCGGCAAATACGATGGCTTGAACCATCAACAAGCGGTCGACGCGATTGCCGCCGACCTCGAAGCGGCTGGCGTCGGCGAAAAGAAAGTCACCTATCGCCTGCGCGACTGGGGCATCTCGCGTCAGCGCTACTGGGGCACCCCGATTCCAATGATCAACTGCGAAAGCTGTGGATCAGTACCGGTGCCGGAAAAAGATTTGCCGGTCGTGCTGCCGGAAGACTGCGTGCCGGACGGCAGCGGCAACCCGCTGAACAAGCACGAGAAGTTCCTGAGGGTCGATTGTCCTTGCTGCGGCAAACCGGCTCGCCGCGAGACCGATACGATGGATACTTTCGTCGATTCGTCGTGGTACTTCATGCGCTATACCTCGCCCGGCTCGACCGATGCGATGGTCGATGCGCGAAACGATTACTGGATGCCGATGGACCAGTACATCGGCGGCATCGAACACGCGGTGCTGCACCTGCTGTACGCGCGCTTCTGGACCAAGGTCATGCGCGACTTTGGCCTCGTCAAGTTCGACGAGCCATTCACCAACCTGCTGACGCAGGGCATGGTGTTGAACGAAACCTATTACCGCGAAGATGCAAGCGGTAAGAAGACGTGGTTCAATCCGGCCGACGTCGACCTAAGCTTCGACGACAAGGGCCGTCCCATTTCCGCCGTGCTGAAAGCGGATGGCAAGCCGGTCGAACTGGGCGGCACCGAGAAGATGTCGAAGTCCAAGAATAACGGCATCGACCCGCAAGCACAGATCGAACAGTACGGCGCCGATACCGCGCGCCTGTTCACGATGTTCGCCGCACCGCCGGAACAGACGCTGGAATGGTCGGGCTCGGGCGTCGAAGGCGCCAACCGCTTCCTGCGCCGCGTATGGAGCTATGCCTACAATCAGTCGGCGCGCGTCACTGCCGCACTGGCCAATCCGATCGCGCCGGGCGCACGCGACTATGCAGAAGTCCACAAGGCACTGCGTCGTGAACTGCACAAGGTCTTGCAACAGGCAGACAGCGATTTCAAGCGCATTCAGTACAACACAGTGGTATCGGCGGCGATGAAAATGCTGAACACGCTGGAAGGCGCCAAACTGGACGATTCCGCGGCATCGCATGCGGTTATCACCGAAGGCCTGTCGATTTTCCTGCGCGTGCTGTATCCGGTCGCACCGCATATCACGCACGTGCTGTGGCAGGAACTCGGTTACGCCAAGCATTTCGGCGACATTCTTGATGCGCCATGGCCGCAAGTCGATGCCGCTGCGCTGGAACAGGCCGAAATTGAAATGATGGTGCAGGTGAACGGCAAGCTGCGCGGCAGCATTATCGTCGCCAAGGATGCCGACAAGGCAAGCATCGAATCTGCGGCCTTGGCCAATGAGACGGTGCAGAAGTTCATCGAGGGCACGCCGAAGAAAATCATTGTCGTGCCGGGAAAACTAGTCAACATCGTCGCGTGATGTAAGCTCACACAATCGCAAAAAACTGGAACCGCCATGCCGAAGAATCGCCGCCTGTTCTGCGCACTCTTGATATCGACCGTCGTACTGTCCGCATGCGGCTTCAAGCTCCGCGGTTCCGTCCTCGGGCAGAACCTTCCGTTCAAATCGATTTACATCGACGTACCGGCGACTTCTTCGCTCGGCAGCGAGTTGCGCCGCAACGTCCGCGGCAGCGGTGAGCTGACCGTCACCGAAACGCCGAAGGATGCCGAGGCGATCCTGAAGGTTCTCAGTGAAACGCGCGCCAAGACCATCCTGTCGCTGAACAGCCAGGGCCGTGTCCGCGAATACGGACTGAATTACACGGTGGTGATCAGCGTGCAGGACAACAAGAAGGCCGACCTGCTGGCGCCGACCACGATTTCGTTGAAGCGCGACATCAGCTACAACGAAAACCAGGTGCTCGCCAAGGAATCGGAAGAAGCAATGCTGTACCAGGACATGCAATCCGACGCCGTGCAGCAAATTTTGCGTCGTGTTGCAGCGATCAAGCCGCGCCAGAATGCTGACGCTACCGCACCTGCATCCGCACCGGCTGCCGAACCTGCGGCTGGCACCCCGGCGATGTCGGTTCCCACGCCGACGCCGGCAGGCGACGTTCCTCCTGCACCGACCCGCTGATGCAGCTGCGGCTGGACGCGCTTGATGCGCATCTGGGCAAACCGCTTGCCGGTTTGTATGTGCTCACGAGCGACGAGCACTTGCTGGCGCTCGAAGCCGCCGACAAAATCCGGCGTGCCGCGCGTGCGCAAGGCTATACCGAACGCGACGTGCTGGTGGTCGAACGCAGCTTCAAATGGGGCGAACTGCTCGCTGCCAACCAGTCGCAATCGCTGTTCGGCGACAAGAAGCTGATCGAACTGCGCATCCCGACCGGCAAGCCGGGCAAGGACGGCGGACAAGCCTTGCAGGACTACGCCGCTTCGCTCAGCCCGGACAACGTGACGCTGATCACGCTGCCGAAACTCGA
>DATAHI010000252.1:0-9528 GCA_036263255.1 Oxalicibacterium sp.
CAGCTTCATGTGGTCATGAAATTGCAGCATGATGTGATCGTACTCGGTGCGCAGCTTCTTCGTCTTGCGCAGCAGTTGATGCCAGCGCGCCTGGATGGGGCGATACCGCTCGATGCGCGGCAGGAATTTCTTTGCCATGTCCGCAAAAGGTTCGCCGACGCGCCAGACGCGCGGTACGCCGTCCTGGTTGATATTGGCGAATACGCGCAGAATGCGCTCACCATGATTTGGGCGGCCGGCGAAGGCGTCCACGTGCAGACGCCGATCGTCAGCGCGCCAGGTTTGCTGGCGCGTTTCGACCAGCTTCGGGCGATAGCTAGTGGTCGCCATGCGGACGGCGTGGCGATAATGCGGGAGCAGTGATTCGACGAGTTCCTGTGCATTCGCACGGAAGCGTCCCACCATCTCGGCGACCGCTGCCTGTGTCGCCGCGTCGCCCGCGATACCCTTGAAGCGTCCGCTTGCTTCCAGCGTAATGCTGCGTGACCCCTCCGCGTTGATCGCAGGATCAAGAAAGCGGCGTTCATCTTCCTTCAGTTGGAAGGACAAATGTGGAAAGTACAGCACCTTGCCTGCCTCGAGCGCAGCGATCCATGCGGGATCGGTATCGTCGAGTTTCCACTTTGTTGCATCGATGGTGATGATTTGCGTATCTGACATGGCGGTTCCATCGGTCGATGTTGCACGACCTCGCTTTAGAAGACGAAATATTACTGTAATTGCCAACGGCACGAGAGGTGCCGTTCGGAGCAATACCTAAGTTCAGTCGGCGACCTCCGAATTTCGTCCGAAAGAACGCGTGTCTTCAGAGCCGCGCAATCAGGCGCGCATACTCTTCTTCGAGCGTATTCGACGGCAAGCGCATGCCGCCGCGGCTGTACCAGTAGCGCGCGTTGTCGAGATCGCCTTCGACGCGATGCAGATAGCCGTGAATCTGGCAGGAAAATTCGTCGCCATGCACCTGCACCATCGCGTGCGATTCTTCCCATTTTCCTTCGTGCGCCAATTCCAGCACTTTTCTGTGGTCGCAAGCCATGTTCATTCCTGTTCTGTTGCAAGTATCGCGTCATGCGGCGGGAAGCATTCGAGTTCGAAGACCTCCGCGTAAGTGTCGCCCAATGCCAGTTCGTTAGCTGCCTGTCTGCAGATCGCCAGTACGCGTTCGTCGAAACCGTGGCCGCGCGTGTTCAGGTTGCGCTGCTGTTGCGAGCGATGCAGCCGCAGCAGTTCTGCCTTCCATGAAGCCGTTTGTTCATCGAAGGGCAGATAGGCATCGGTTCGCATTGCGATGGTCTTGGCATCCTTGTTCAACACGGCGCAGGTCTGCAGATTTTCTTCCATAGCAATGCTACGGAAAAAATTGTATGTGCGCTGATGCGTGACATTGCTGTCGTTCCCGTGCGGCATGAATACCAGATCCGGGCGACGCGACAGCAGGAAATTTCGTACCAGCGCGCGATTTGCCTCATCGACGCGCGGATTGCCCTTTTCATCGGGTGTCAGCCGCAGGAAGTGCAAGCGTTCGCGCGGCAACCCGAAAAATGTACAGCTGGCGATCTGTTCTTTTTCACGCAACGTTGCCTTTTGTTCGTCTGTCCTCGCTTCTTCGAAGCCGTCTTCCACACCGCTCGCTCCGGTCGTCAGCACAGCGAGATGAATGACATCGCCGCGCTGATGAAAAAAGCGCAGCGTAACGGCGATCGCATCGAAGTCGTCGGGATGAGGCGCCAGCACGACCAGAGTCAGCGGTGCTGGCTGCAATGGCCACTGCAGCAGATTCAGTGGCCGGTCTTTCTCGGGTATGCGCAATGCGTTCATGCTTTCGCCAACTGACCGTTGCTTACCGCCGCTTCGGTTTCCGCGTATCCGCCGATCAGCATGCCATCGACGAACACATGCGGGAAGGTCGGCCATCCGCTCCACATCTTGATGGCAAGGCGCGGCTTCCACATGGACAGGTAGCTGCCGTATTCGAGATAGTGAAAGGCGATGCCTTGCGTATCCAGCAAGCGGCGTACCTTCTTCACATACGGATTTTGCGCCATGCCGACCACGACGATTCGATGCGCATCGATGGCAGCGGCGACCTCGTCCACCGTGGCGCGATGGTAAGTCGCCATCACAGCGAGCGCGCCCGGCGCGATACGTGCCTGCTGCAAGGTAAATCGGCTCATGTAGGTTCCTTGACGAAGAAGTTCATTGATAGACGAATGACTATTCCGATGCTGACTGCGGCAGGGCATGCGCCTCATGCGGATGGCTTCGCAGTTTGCGCACGGTGCGTCCGATCCAGTGTTCAAGATCATCGATATAGGTGAAGACTGCCGGCACCACCAGCAGACTCAGCAGCGTGGACGTGATCAGGCCGCCGATCACGGTGATGGCCATTGGCGAACGGAAGCTCGGGTCGGCGCCGAAGCCCAGCGCCAGCGGCAACATGCCGGCGCCCATCGCGATCGTCGTCATGATGATCGGTCGGCTGCGCTTGTGGCAGGCGTCGACCAGCGCATCGAAGCGGCTCATGCCTTTCTGGCGCGCGAGGATTGCGTAATCGACCAGCAGGATCGAGTTTTTCGTGACGATGCCCATCAACATGATCAGGCCGATCATCGATGGCATCGAGAGCGCGCGACCGGTCAGCAGCAACGCGACGAATGCGCCGCCGATCGACAATGGCAATGCGGCGAGAATCGTCACGGGCTGCATGAAGTCCTTGAACAGCAGCACAAGCACGCCGTAGATGCAAAGCACTCCGATCGCCATCGCGATACCAAAGCTGGCAAACAGCGCTTGCATTTCCTGCGCATCGCCGAGTTCTGCAATCTTTACCGAGGGCGGTAGATTGCGCATTGACGGCAACGCGCGCGCTTCGGCATTCAGTTCACCGAGCGAGCGCGACCCAAGTTCGACATCCAAGGTGACGTTGCGGCTGCGATTCAGGCGATCGATCTGCGCGGGACCGCTATCCATCGTGATGCTTGCAACGTTTCCCAGCAAGACAGGGCCCTTCGCGCCCGGCACGGTCAAGCGTGCAATCGCGGCGAGATCTGCGCGGACGCCGTCGGGTAGCTTGATGAGGATGGGCACCTGGCGATCGGATAGATTCATCTTCGGCAAATTCTGATCGTAGTCGCCGGCGGTCGCGATCCGCACGGTCTCGCCGATGGCGGTAGTCGTCACGCCGAGATCGGCAGCGTGTGCGGTGTCCGGGCGCACGATGATTTCCGGGCGCACCAGCGAGGCGCTCGACGTCACGTTACCGATGCCGTGCAGCGTGCGCAGTTCGCGCACTACCTTCTGTGCCGCTTCCGACAAGGCGGCCGGATCGTCGCTGCGCAGCACCAGCTGCATCTTCACGCCTGTATCAGGTGGGCCGACGGTGAAGCGCGCACCGGGAATATCGGCAATGTTTTTGCGTATCGTCGATTCGATATCGGCCATGGTCTGATGCCGCTCATTGCGATGCGTGGTGCTCAAGGTCAGCACGGCACGCCTCGCTTCGGCCGCTGCTCCCGGGGCAAAGGCGTCACCGCTGGAACCGCCGCCGATGGAACTGAACACACTCTTGATGTTCGGATCCTTTTCCACCGCCACGCGCACGCGTTCGGCCACCGCAATCGTTTCGTTCAGCGTGCTGCCAGGCGGCAGCTCGATGTTGATCTGCGTCTGCGCACGGTCGGCCGGCGGTACAAAGCCAGTCGGCAGCAGGCCGGACAAGGAAATTGAAACGACGAAAAAGATGATCGAGGCGATGATGGTCGTCAATCGATGCGTCAGGCACCAGCGCATGATCGCGATGTAGCGGCGCATCAGCCAGCCGTCTTCCTCTATGTGTTCCTTTTTCGGCTTCAGCAGATAGGCGGCCATCATCGGCGTCAGCAAACGTGCGACGACCAGCGAAGCCAGCACGGCGAGCACGGCGGTCCAGCCGAACTGCTTGAAGAACAGTCCGGGCACGCCGGACATGAAGGCGGTCGGCAGAAACACGGCGACCAGCGCAAAGGTAGTGGCGATCACCGCCATGCCGATTTCGTCTGCTGCTTCCAGCGCGGCCTGCATCGGCGTCTTGCCCATGCTGAGGTGACGCGAGATGTTTTCGATCTCCACGATGGCATCGTCGACCAGCACGCCGACCACCAGCGCGAGCGACAGCAGCGTCACCGTATTCAGGGTGTAGCCGAACCAGCTGAGACCAAGGAAGGTCGGTATGACCGATAGCGGCAGCGCGGCAGCGGCGACTAGCGTGGCGCGCCAGTCGCGCAGGAACCACCATACGACCAGCACAGCCAGCACCGCGCCCTCGTATAGCAGCTCCATGGAGCCATCGAAATTTTCCTGCACCGGTTGCGCGTTGTCGATCGCCTGCTTGAACAGCACGTTGTGATGTGCGGCCTGCAATTCCTGCACGGCGGCGCGCACCCCGTTGGCGACAGCCGTTTCGCTTGCGCCCTTGCTGCGGAAGATTTCGAAACCGACGACGGTCTTGCCGTCTTGCGTTGCGGTGGCGCGTCGTTCGGCGATGCTGTCAGTGATGGTTGCGACCTGATCCAGCCGCACACGGCGGCCGTTGGCAATCGGGATCTCCATCGCACCCAGTTCCGCCGCGGTTTGCACGGTGGCGATCGTACGTACCGATTGTTCCGCGCCGCCGACGTCGCCGCGACCGCCTGGCGTTTCGAGTTGCACCGAACGCAATTGATGCGACACGTCGGCGGCCGACACGCCGAGCGCCGCCATTTTGAGCGCATCGAGTTCGACGTTTACCTGGCGATCGACACCACCAACACGCTTGACCGAACCGACGCCCGGCACGCTGAGCAGGCGTTTCGCAACCGTGTTATCGACGAACCAGCTCAGCTGCTGTTCATCCAGCTTGCTGTTTGGCGCAGCGGCTGCAGTGAAGGTCAGGACCACGCGGCCTGCGGTCGATACCTTGGTGACCGAAGGCTCGCGCAAATCGGTCGGCAAGTCGGAGCGAATCAATGCAACCGCATCACGCACGTCATTGACGGCGTCCGAAATATTCTTTTCCAGCACGAATTCGATCGTGACCGTGACTACGCCATCCAGCACCTTGGTGTAAATATTCTTGATGCCTTGCAGCGTTGCCACGGAATCTTCGATCTTGCGTGCCACTTCCGTTTCCAGCTGCGCTGGTGCGGCACCCGGCAGAGTTGCCGTTACGGTGACGACCGGCAATTCAATGTCAGGAAAATCCTGGATGGCATTGAACTTGAACGCAAGCAGGCCGGCCAGGCCAAGCAATGCAAACAGCATGATGGCCGGAATCGGATTCCGGATCGAGAGCGCGGAAAAATTCACGTGCGTTCTCCGTACGGGGCGGCGGCATTGTCCGCGGGCCGAGGTTGCACCACGCTGACCAGATCTCCGTCATTCAGAAAGCCGGCACCGCTGGCCGCCAGCACCGCTTGTGGCGTCAGACCCTCCACCACTTCAATGCGATCGCCGATGCGGCGGCCGGTCTTGATCCGCGTCTGCACGACGCGCCGATCCTGGTTCAGCACGAACACATAACTGAAGCCGTCACGGATCACGACCGCCTGTTGCGGGACGGTGATCGCGTCAGATGCACCCATGTCGAATTCGCCGTTGGCAAACATGCCGGCGCGCACCGGCGCCATGTTTTTTGGTCCGGGCTGCAGGTCGACATAGACCAGCGCGTAACGACTTTGCGGATCGACGGTCGGCGCAATCATGCGCACTTTGCCCTTGACCTGCGTGCCGTTCGGCGCGGTGACGCGTGCGGCGGTACCGATCGCGATCCGGCCAAGCTCTGCCGCAGTGACTTCGGCGCGCCATTCGAGACGGCCTTGGCGGATCAGGCGGAACAATTCGGTGCCGGCGCCGACCACTGCGCCTACCGTCGCGCTGCGCGATGAAATCACGCCGTCATCGGATGCGAGCACTTTGGTTTGCGCCAGCCGCACCATTTGCACATCCAGCGCCGCCTTGGCCGCTTCGGCCTTTGCTTTCGCGGTTTGCTCTGCGGTCAGGTACTGATTGATCTGCTGCGTGCTCAACGCACCGCTGTTTTGCAGCGTGCGCGCTCGCTCGGCATTGTTGCGTGCATCGGCCGCATTCGCTTCGGCTTCCATCAGGCTGGCGCGTGCCTGCGCTACATCGGCAGCCGTCGACGACTGCGAAAATGTTGCCAGCACCTGACCGCGCTTGACGACGTCGCCGACATTGACGCGCACTTCCGTCAGCTGCAGGCCATTTGATTCGCTGCCGATGATCGCTTCCTGCCAGGCTGCGATATTGCCGTTGGCGGTCAGCGTGATCGGCAGACGCATCGTGGAGGGCTGCGCCGTCGTAATCGTCAATGCGGGTTTGGCTGGCGCAGTTTCTTTCTGCGCTTCATGCTTGCCGCCACGCAGCACGAGCACAAGCGCGATCAGCAGCAACAGCGCCAGCCCCGCAATGATCAGGATCTTTTTATTCAGGCGTTTCATTGTTTATCCGTGATGGATTCGAATTGTTATCGGAAATAGATGCGGTGTTCGAGGCAGGATCGTTGCTGTCGGGCGCGCGCCAGCCGCCGCCCGCAGCGCGATACAGCGCAATCCATGCGGCCATGCGTTCGCCCTCCAGCGATACGGCATTCAATTCGGCGGCGAGGCGCTGCCGGCGTGTGTCCTCCAGGTCGAGCAGGCTCGCCATGCCGTTTTTGTAGCGCGCTTCGGTCCCCTTGAACGACAGGTCGTAGCCGGCTACTGCGGTGCGTGCATCGTCGCTGCGCGCGTTGGCGCTCTGCAGCTTGACCAGCGCCTCTTCCACTTCGCGCACGGCCTGGCGTACGGTGCTGCGGTAGTTCGCGACCGCTTCTCGATAGCGTGCCTCGGCGGCATCGACGTTGGCTACGCGCACGCCGCCGTCGAAGATCGGCAGCGAGAGGGCAATCGGCCCGATGGACCAGGTATCGAGCGTCGTCGAGACGCCTTGCGAATGGAAATTTCCGACACCGATGGAGCCGGCGAGCGTCAGGCGTGGATAGCGCTGCGCCTGCGCATTACCGACTTCTGCGCTCGCGGCAGCGACTTCGCGTTCCGCAATGAAGACATCCGGACGTTGCGACAAGGTTTGCGCCGGCAACGTATCGACGGCGATCGGAAGTACGGAAGATGGCCGCGTCTCTGCATCCGCCATTTTGCGCCGCAACGTCGCTTCATCGATTGCCGTCAGCGCCACCAGCGCCTTGATGTCCAGATCACAGGTGGCACGCTGCTGCGTCACGCGGCTGTTGCCTTCGGCCGCGCTGGCACGCGCCAGCGCGGCATTGGCCGGCGCTTCGAAACCTGCATTGGCGCTCAACCCGGACAAGCGCGCCGTTTCTGCGCGTGAGTCGGCATCGGCCTGTGCGACAAGTACTAGCCGATCACACGTCCGCAAATCGTAATAGCGATTGGCGACTTCCGCTGCGACCGAGACGCGCGCATCGTGCCAATTGGCTTGTGCGCCTTGCAGGCGGGCACGAGCGGCCGCGCTGGTCGCGCGGTTGCCGCCGAACACATCTGCCTCCCATGAAGGCTGTAATTCGATCTGCGAAGTCGTGCCCAGCGGCAGTGGCTGCTGCATATTGGTACGGCTGACGCTCGCGTTCAAGTCAAGCTTGGGGCCGAGCGCGGCACGAGCCGCTACGCTATTGGCGCGCGATTGCTCGATGCGCGATACCGCGCTAGCCACTGTCGGACTGACGGCTTGTGCGGCGTCGATGAGTTCGACCAGCAAGGGATCGTTCTGTTGTTGCCACCATTGCGACAGATCGCTCAGGCGTGCGTGGTGCGGGAGGCTTGCGCCATCGTCCGGTAATGGCGCCGACCATTTCGCCGGTGCAGGCGCGTCGACTGCCGCTGGCGGCGGTGTCAGCGCGCAGGAAGCCAGCAAGGACGGCAACAGAGCCGGCAGCAGGCGGATGGCGTATCGCGTGCGCTTCATGCTTTTTTCTTTCCGTTGCGTTGGCGCATTTCGGCCGCGATCATCGCCTCTGCGTAATCGACCAGGCGCTCGCCCCACATGTCGATGGCGGCAGGCGTCGCGAGCAGCTTGCCGCGCACGTCTTCGATCACGTCGCGGCAGACGAACAGCTGTATGCCGAGGGCAGCAATCGAAAACGCGAGACGATGCACGCCATCGTCCGTTTTCGTCAGCCCCATGTGCCGCGCCAGCATGTCGACCAATGCCTCATGCGCGAGCTTGATGGTGTTGTCGGGCGCGTCGGTCCACAGCCCGGTAGGCTCCACTACTTCGCGGAAATGCAGGCGCATCACATGGCGCGCAAAATCGCCTTGCTTGATCGGCGCAAGAAAACTGGCAAAGAAACCCTGCAGCGCCTGGCGCACGCCTCCCACAGATGGATCGGGGAAGAAACTGTCGTCGCAGGATGCACAACTCAAGTGCTCGACGAACACGGCGCGGTACAAGCCGGCCTTGTCGCCGAAGTAGTACTTGATCGAGGCGATGTTGACGTCGGCAGCTTGAGCGATGTCACGTGTCGAGGTTTTGGCGAAACCTTTTTCGGCGAACAGTTGCAGCGCGGCGACGAGCAGGCGTTCACGTGCCTCGATGCCGTCCGTGCGCGGCTTACGGCTTGCAGCCGTCTGCGGTTTCTTTTGGCGGATTGCGTTCATGACCGCCATTAAACCACATAAATCAAACGTTTGATTTAATTAAATACACGGAGGGATGTGGGCGACTCCGTAACGCAAGCGTGAAGTAGATTATTCGGTTCTGACCGGAAGCAGCGTCAGCATGAAAATCGTCAGTGACAGGATGCCGAGTAGCACGCCGGCGAAGTCGGTGCTGGGCCACACGAAAAACGCGGCAGCGCTGCCGACGATGCCTGTTGCGGAAAGCGTCTTTAATACGTTCATCTCTTCGTCCTTTTTGCTGCGGTCCCTCGTCGCACGAAGAAGCGCGCACGGACCTTTGATGCATATTGATTCAAGGCATTAATGTAAGGACCTCGGCACGCCGCAAGCCATAGGAATATCGGCAGAGTTTCTGTAGGAAAACGTGTAGCATGGCAAAGCGTCATGCTTCTTTGTACAGAACTGCAAATTGCGGCATGACGGTGAGTTCTCTATACTGCTGCCGCTTCGCAGCGCATTCACTCCTTACACCCCTCTTTTCATGAACGATCCGCTTGTCCTGTTTGGCCTGTTTCATACCTCTTGGCTGGAAATCATTTCCTTCGTGCTGGCGGTGGTAATGGTGTACTTCAATATCCGGCAATCGCCGTGGGGTTGGTTGTTCGGCATCACGTCGTCGGCGTTGTATGCGATCGTTTTCTACGGTGCACGGCTGTATGGCGATATGGGCCTGCAGTTTTTCTTCATCGCTGTTTCATTATGGGGCTGGTATCAATGGCTCTTCGGTGGTGCCCAGCACCACGGCGTCTCGATTTCATGCCTCGATAGAAAAGGCTGGGCGATCACGTTAGTCGGTTGGGCGCTTGCCTACTTGATCTTGTCCTGGTTTCTTCGCTCATATACCGACACTGACGTGCCG
>DATAHI010000253.1:0-5718 GCA_036263255.1 Oxalicibacterium sp.
ATGTACGTCAATTTTGAAATCGACGAGCCGACCTATATCCGCTATTCCAGCACCGGCGCGGTCGGCAACTCCGGCGTGAACCGCATCCCGGTACAGATGGGTTTGACCAGCGAAACCGGTTATCCGCGCGAAGGCCACATCAAGTCCTTCGACAATCGCCTCGACAACGGTTCCGGCACGATTCGCGTGCGCGCGGTGTTCGATAACGAGAACGGCGCGCTGACGCCCGGCATGTTCGCACGCGTGCGCACCGGCACCGCGCACGCCGAGAACGCGCTGCTGGTAGACGACCGGGCGATCGGCACCGACCAGGACAAGAAATACGTGATGGTCGTCGGCGCCGACAACAAGGCGGTCTATCGCCCGGTCACGCTGGGACCGATGGTCGACGGTTTGCGCATCGTTCGTAGCGGCGTGAAAAAGGATGAACGCATCGTTGTCGACGGCCTGCAGCGCATCCGCCCGAACGATACGGTCGCACCCGAAACGGTGGCGATGGATGCGCGGCTTGCCAACGCAAAGAACAACACGGTCGCGTTGAACTGAGACGCCGCTGCATAACTGAAAAGAAAAAGACATGAATATCTCCCGATTTTTTATCGACCGCCCGATCTTTGCCGGCGTGCTGTCGTCGATCATTCTGCTGGGCGGCTTGATCGCGATGCTGAATCTGCCGATTTCCGAATATCCGGAAGTCGTGCCGCCGTCGGTCGTGGTGAAGGCCAATTTCCCCGGCGCGAATCCGCAGACGATCGCGGAAACCGTCGCGACCCCGATCGAAGAACAGATCAATGGCGTCGAAGGCATGCTGTACATGCAGTCGCAGGCGACGTCCGATGGTCTGATGACGCTGACCGTGACTTTCAAGCTCGGCGTGTCGCCCGACCAGGCGCAGCAGCTGGTGCAGAACCGCGTCAACCAGGCGCTGCCGCGTCTGCCAGACGTCGTGCAACGTCTCGGCGTGACGACCACCAAGAGTTCGCCTGATCTGACGATGGTCGTGCACTTGCTGTCGCCGAACGACCGCTACGACATGGCCTATCTGCGCAACTACGCGGTGCTGAACGTGAAGGACCAGCTCGCGCGCATCCAGGGCGTAGGTGCGGTGCAGTTGTTCGGTTCCGGCGACTATTCGATGCGCATCTGGCTCGACCCGCGCAAGGTGGCAGAGCGCGGATTGTCGGCTGACGACGTCGTGAAAGCGATCCGCGAACAGAACGTCAACGTGGCAGCCGGTGTGATCGGCGCCTCGCCGAGCGTGCCGGGTGTCGATTACCAGATTTCAGTCAACGCCCGTGGCCGCCTGCAGACCGAAGAAGAGTTCGGCGACATCGTGATCCGCACTTCGCCGGACGGCGTGGTGACGCGATTGAAGGATGTGGCGCGCATCGAACTGGGCGCCAGCGAATATGCACTGCGCTCGCTGCTGAACAACAAGCAAGCCGTTGCGATTCCGATCTTCCAGGCGCCAGGCTCCAATGCGCTGGAGATTTCGAACAACGTGCGCAAGACGATGGCCGAGCTGAAGAAGGACATGCCGGAAGGCGTGGACTACAGCATCGTCTACGACCCGACGCAATTCGTGCGCGCCTCGATCGAAGCGGTGGTGCACACGTTGCTGGAAGCGATCCTGCTGGTCGTGATCGTCGTGATCATCTTCCTGCAAACCTGGCGTGCCTCGATCATTCCGTTGCTGGCGGTGCCGGTGTCGGTGATCGGTACCTTCGCGGTGATGCTGGGGCTGGGTTTCTCGATCAATGCATTAAGCCTGTTCGGCCTGGTGCTGGCGATCGGTATCGTGGTCGACGACGCCATCGTGGTGGTGGAGAACGTCGAGCGCAATATCGAAGCGGGTCTCACAGCACGCGAAGCGACCTACAAGGCGATGCGTGAAGTGTCCGGTCCGATTATCGCAATCGCGCTGACGCTGTGCGCGGTGTTCGTTCCGCTGGCCTTCGTATCTGGCCTGACCGGACAGTTCTTCAAGCAGTTTGCATTGACGATCGCGATTTCGACCGTGATTTCCGCATTCAACTCGCTGACCTTGTCGCCTGCCTTGTCGGCCTTGCTGTTGAAGAATCACGGCGCACCGAAGGACAAGTTCCAGCGGGCGATCGATGCCGCGTTTGGCTGGTTCTTCGCCCGCTTCAACAAGATGTTCCACCGCGGCTCGGAAAACTATGGCGGCGGCGTGACGCAGATACTGAAACGCAAGTCGATGTCGCTGGTGGTCTATGGCGTGTTGATCGGTGCCGCGATGTTCCTGTTCCACCACGTGCCGGCCGGTTTCGTGCCGGGGCAGGACAAGCAGTACCTGGTCGGCTTTGCGCAGTTGCCCGATGCATCGTCGCTCGACCGCACGGAAGATGTGATTCGTCAGATGTCCGACATCGCGATGAAAACGCCGGGTGTCGAATCGGCGGTGGCCTTCCCCGGCCTGTCGATCAATGGTTTCGTCAACAGCCCGAACTCCGGCATTGTGTTCGTCACGCTGAAGCCTTTTGATGAACGCAAGAGCAAGGACTTGAGCGGCGGCGCGATTGCGCAGCAGTTGAACCAGAAGTATTCGAGCATCAAAGGCGCGTTCATCGCGATGTTCCCGCCGCCGCCGGTACAGGGCCTCGGTACGATTGGTGGCTTCAAGCTGCAGATCCAGGACCGCGCGGCGCTCGGTAACGAAGCGTTGAACGATGCGGTGAAGGCTTTCATGGCGAAGGCGTACGCGGCTCCCGAGCTGCAAGGCATGTTCTCCAGCTTCCAGATCAACGTGCCGCAGCTGTATGCCGACCTTGATCGCACTCGCGCACAGCAGCTTGGCGTCTCGGTGCCGTCGGTGTTCGATACGCTGCAGATTTATCTCGGCTCGCTGTACGTGAACGATTTCACGAAGTTCGGCCGCACCTTCCAGGTCCGTGTCCAGGCCGATGCGCCGTTCCGTGCGCATGCCGAAGATATCGGCTTGTTGAAGACACGTAACGCAGCCGGCGAAATGGTCCCGCTGTCATCCGTGCTGAAGCTGACGCAGAGCCATGGTCCCGACCAGGCAGTGCGTTATAACGGTTTCCCAGCGGCCGACGTGAACGGCGGCCCGGCACCGGGCTACAGCACGGGCCAGGCGCAGGCGGCAATCGAGCGCATCGCGGCTGAAACGCTGCCGCGCGGTATTGGGTACGAATGGACCGAGATCACCTATCAGGACAAGATCGCTGGCAATACGCTGTTCATCATCCTGCCGCTGTCGATGCTGCTGGTGTTCCTGGTGCTGGCGGCGCAGTACGAAAGCCTGACGCTGCCTCTGGCGGTGCTGCTGATCGTGCCGATGGGTCTGTTGTCCGCGATTCTCGGCGTGTTCCTGACGGGCGGCGACAACAACATCTTCACGCAGATCAGTCTGATCGTGCTGGTGGGGCTGGCGTGCAAGAACGCGATCCTGATCGTCGAATTTGCGCGCGAACTCGAACATCATGGCCGCGGTGTGTATGAGGCGGCGATCGAGGCAGCGCGTCTGCGTTTGCGTCCTATCCTGATGACCTCGATCGCTTTCATCGCCGGTGTGGTGCCGCTGATTCTGTCTTCCGGCGCTGGTGCCGAGATGCGTCATGCGATGGGCGTGGCGGTGTTCTCCGGCATGATCGGCGTGACGGCATTTGGCTTGTTCCTGACGCCAATTTTCTACGTGCTGCTGCGCACGCTGGAAAACCGGTTGACGCCGAAGCGTGACCCGAAGGAAGAAGCTTATCCTCCGCACACGCCGCCGGTTCCCCCGGAAGTCGCACACAATTTCGAGGTCTGATTAACATGAAGAACGACAAAATGAAAAAGAACGGCATGGTCTTCAGCACGCTGTTTGCGGCGATGATCCTCGCCGGCTGCTCGACTTCGCGTCCGCCGGAACAGGTGAAGCTCGATCTGCCGACCGACTATCGCGAAGCGCAACCGCTGCAAGGATCGTGGAAAGTCGCACAACCCGCCGACAATGCCGATCGCGGTGCATGGTGGAAGGTGTATGGCGACGCGAATCTCGACAAGCTGATCGACGAAGCTGCGCAATCCAATCCGAATCTCGCGATCGCAGTAGCGCGAGTGAAAGAGTCGCGGGCGATTGCCGGCGTTGTTGATGCCGACCGTGGCTTCCAGCTGGGTGCCGGTTTTGGCCCGACCCGTACTGGCGATGCGCAGAATATTTCGACGCAATGGCGTGCACCCTTGAGCTTCCAGTACGAAGTCGACCTGTTCGGCCGTCTGTCCGATGCGAGCCGCGCGGCGCGTCTGGATGCCGACGCGCAGGAAGCGGCCTACCGTTCGGTGCTGCTTGCCCTGCAGGCAGATGTCGCACAGCAGTACTTCACAATTCACGCGCTCGACTCTGAAATCGACGTGCTGGAAAAGACCGTGAAGCTGCGGCAGGAAGCACTTGATCTCGCGCAGCATCGCTACGATGCTGGCGATACCAGCGAACTCGATGTGGCGCAGGCGCGCACCGAATGGGCAACCACGAATGCCGAACTGGAAGGCGTGCGTCGTGAACGAGAGCAACGCGATCATGCACTGGCTGTTTTGCTCGGCAAGGCACCGGCGCAATTCAGCCTGCCGGTCGCACCTTTGCAGGTGGCCAATGTGACGGTGCCGCCGGGACTGCCGTCTGACCTGCTGGAGCGCCGCCCGGATATCGCACAGGCGGCGCGTCAGCTCGCAGCCGGCAGCGCACGCATCGGTGCGGCAAAGGCGGCGTTCTTTCCCTCACTAGTGCTGACCGGTTCCGCCGGCTATGCGTCGGATGAACTGCGCGACCTGTTCAAATGGTCGAGCCGCAGCTGGATACTCGGTCCGTTGACCGGTACGATCCTGAATCTGCCCATCCTTGATGGCGGTCGCAACCGATCCAATCTCGCACGTGCCGATGCGAATTACGAAGGACTGGTCGCCAACTATCGCCAACAGGTATTGGTCGGCTTCCAGGACGTCGAGGACAACCTGAGCGCCTTGCGCACGCTGGACCGCCAGATCGATTTCCAGGATCAGGCGATCAAGGCGGCGCAACTGGCCAACAAGCTCGCCGATTCGCGTTATCGCTATGGTTCGGCAAGCTACTTTGAGGTGATCGATGCACAGCGTTCCAGTCTCGCGTCGCAACGCGCACTGGTGCGCAGTCAGGGGCAGCGTGCAGTGGCCTCAGTCGGCTTGATTCGTGCCTTGGGAGGCGGTTGGGAGCCGGTAGAGAAGGCGGTGCCACCGTTGGCGAAACAACCCTGAAGCAAGTGCGCCGGCGCGTCAGCCGGCAGCCTTCATGTGATGCGTGGCGTGGAGCGGTTCCGGCCGCCCCACGCCATAGCCTTGCGCGAAGTTGACGCCGATGTCTTCCAGCGCCGCCAGCGTCGCATCGTCTTCGACGAATTCGGCGATGGTCTGTATGCCCATCACATGGCCGATATTGTTGATCGCCTCGACCATTGCGCAATCGATGCTGTCATGCAGCATGTCCTTGACGAAGCTGCCGTCGATCTTCACATAGTCGACCGGCAGCGCTTTCAGATAACCGAAGGACGACATGCCTGCGCCGAAATCATCCAGCGCGAAACGGCAGCCGATTTGCTTCAGGTCACGGATCAAGGTGGCGGCGCTGTCGAGGTTGGCGATGGCGGTGGTCTCCGTCAATTCGAAGCAGATCATCTTCGGTGAAACGCCGCTGTGAGCGAACTGTTCGCGAATAAAGCCGAT
>DATAHI010000254.1:0-16055 GCA_036263255.1 Oxalicibacterium sp.
AAGGCTGGGGCACTTGCGCGGATCAGTTGGCCGAACTGCTGACAACAATGCGTTGAGGTGTGGCGGCAACCGATGCCGATATAATTCCGCCACATCGGCACAAGGATGAATATGGAGCCAGCAGACAACAAGCAGGAAAAAATGTCGTTCTTCGCGACACTCGGCGCCGTGTTCTGGTCTTTCATCGGCCTGCGTCGCCGCAGCGACTATGAACGTGACGTGACCGGCCTCAAGCCGGTTTACGTCATCATCGCTGCGTTGATCGGCGTAGCAATCTTCATCGGTGTTCTGCTGACGCTGGTATCGTTTGCGGTACGCTGATCGCGTCGCCCATCGCTTCGGCGATTCTGTTATTGCCAGCCGACAAGCTGCACTCCGTACCACACGGACTGCAACAATTCCCGCCTGCGCCAATCGAAGCCGTATTGAAACGACGCGGACATCGCCATGCGCAGCAAACTGATCAACAACGATAGCCAGAAAACCTACGCGCTAATCCTCGAAGCCGGGGAGGAAGTGGTCTCGCAGCTGAAGCGTTTCGCGCAGGAGAACGATCTGTCGGCCAGCCGTATCACGGCGATCGGCGCCTTCAGCAGCGTCACCCTAGGCTATTTCAATTGGGAGACGAAGGAATATGAGCCGATCCAGATCCACGAGCAGGTCGAAGTGTTGTCGCTGATCGGCGATATTGCCTTGCAGAACGGTGAGCCTGCCACGCACCTGCATGCGGTCGTCGGCAAACGGGACGGCAGCGCACACGGCGGTCATCTTCTGCACGCTTATGTACGACCGACGCTTGAAGTCATTCTCGACGAAGCGCCTGCGCACCTGCGGCGTTCCTTCGATCCTGAAAGCGGGATCGCGCTGATCGATCTCGGCAAATAACGCATTAACGAACTGCAATATGGACGCAAGCGGAAGGTTCCAAATGAACGGCGCCGACCACGACTTCGTGTAGGAAAAGTGGACGACTTGCAGATGCCATGGAACAAGCGTGCCGATATGCACTCTCATCCATGCCATCAATCACAATAAAGGAGTGCATCATGAAAAAAATTCTGACGATCTGCCTGACCCTCGCATTTGCGCTGATGACGGCCGCCTGCTCGTCGACGGCAACCTCGCGCGGTACCGGCGAAACCTTTGATGATGCGGGCATCACGGCCAAGGTCAAAACGCAGATCGCGCGCGATGACGGCATCGGCAAGGCAGCTGCGATCAACGTTGATACCTATCGCGGCGTAGTGTCGCTGGCAGGCTTCGTCGACAATTCCAAGCAGGCCGACGCTGCAGTCAAAGCTGCACGTAGTGTAGAAGGCGTGAAGGAAGTGAAGAACAATCTGCAGATCAAGCCGTCGAAGTAACGCGGCATCCCTCTGCTGAAACAAAAACGGCGGCCTTTCGGCCGCCGTTTTTTCATGCGAGTGACCGATGCAGTCACGCTTGCGTTGCTGCCAGCCTCGCGCGAACCGGTGACATTGCGCCGGTTGCCGGATGCCGCAGCTTCGTGATGCGCCCCACCAGCACCTCGCGCAATTCCTGCGGCGTCAGGCCATGCCGTTGCAGAAACGCATCGTCCACCTCGATCTCGACAGCAATATCGTCACCCTCGCCTTGCATCTCCCCGATCCGCACATCGCTGACGCGGCCAAAGAGATCGACCTGCAGGCCGGTACGTGGATTGCGGATGTCGATCAGGCGCGGCCCGATTGCATTGGCGAACTGCTCGGCATTCAAACCGCGCAGCGCCGGGAAGCATCCGGAAACAAGGATCAGTGTCTTCATCGATGCAAACTCAACCCCGATACGGATCGTCAGCCGAAGATGGCGGTCTTTGCTGTGATGGTTGCTGCGGCGCAGCTCCAGGAGCCGACGGCGAAGGCCCGAACAGACGATCCCAGAATCCGCGCTGCTGTTCCACGTCGACCGACTGGACGCCGCTGCCGTCCAGATATTCGTTATAGACCCAGTCGCCGTCGACCTGCGTGATGCCAGGCGGCGTGACCGCACCGATCGGCGGCTTGTCGCGCAGGCCGGTGCGCATGAAGTCGATCCAGATCGGTAATGCCAGCGAAGAACCAAATTCACGCGAACCCAGCGACTTCGGCTGGTCGTACCCCATCCAGGCGACCGACACCATATCGCGCGCGTAGCCGGCAAACCAGCCGTCCATCGCATTGTCCGTGGTACCCGTCTTGCCGGCGACATCCGGGCGCGCGAGGCGTTGACCTGCCATATAGCCGGTGCCCGAATGCGCAACATCGCGCAACATCGAATCCATGATGAAGGCATTGCGCGGATCGATCACGCGTGCGGCCTCGTCGCCCGCCTGCGGATGCTGTGCTTCCAGCAGCACATTGCCCTTGTTGTCGACCACTTTCTCAATCAGATAGGGCGCGACTTTGAAGCCGCCATTCGCAAATACCGCGTAGGCACCAGCCAGCTGCAGCGGCGTCACCGAACCGGTACCAAGCGTCAGCGTCAGGTTGTCCGGCTGCTTGTCGAGATCGAAGCCGAAACGGGTCAGGTACTGGCGCGCATAGCCCGGCGTGATCTTGCGCAGGATGCGGATCGACACCAGATTCTTCGATTTCTTCAGGCCGGTGCGCATCGTGATCGGGCCGTCGTAGTTGCCGTCGTCGTTGCTCGGATTCCACGCCTTGCCCTGCACCACCGGCGCTTCGTCGCCCAGCGGCGCATCGTTGATCAGCGTGCCTGGCGAAAAGCCTTTCTCCAGTGCGGACGAATAGATGAAGGGCTTGATGGTCGAGCCCGGCTGGCGCCAGGCTTGCGTAACGTGATCGAACTTGTTCAGGCCGAAATCGAAACCGCCGACCATGGCCTTGATGCCGCCGTCCAGACCACTGATGGAAACCAGCGCCGCTTCAACTTCCGGCAACTGCGATATCGACCATTTTTCCTTGCTGTCCTGCACGACGCGAATGATGGAGCCAGGCTTGATTTTTTTCTGCTCGGCAGCCTTGGACGACAAGGACGCGGCAGCAAAGCGCAAGCCATCGCCGGCGATCGTGATGTCGTCGTCACCGAGCGTGCGTACATGCACTGCCTTCGGCGAGACGCTGATGACGACAGCGGCCTGCAGGTCGTCGCTGTCCGGACGCTTCAGCAGCGCTTCATCGATCGCCTGCTCGCGCTCTTCCTCATCGTCCGGCAATTCGATGAAAGCTTCCGGCCCGCGGTAACCATGGCGGCGGTCGTAGTCCAGAACGCCGCGGCGCACCGCGGCGTAGGCCGCATCCTGATCCGCCTTGTCGATGGTCGTGTAGACGATGAAGCCTTTAGTATAGATATCGTCCTTGTATTGCGCGTACATGAACTGGCGCACGTTTTCGGCAGCAAACTCTGCATGCGTATGCAGGCGTGCGCCGTCGGGCAGGACGTGCAGTTTCTCGTTCTTCGCCTGTTCGTACTGCTTGTCATTGATGAAGCGCAGTTCGTGCATGCGTTTCAGCACGTACTGCTGGCGTTCGGTTGCACGCTTGGGATTAACGACTGGATTTGCGCTTGCCGGCGCCTTTGGCAGACCAGCGAGCATCGCGGCTTCGGCGACCGTCACCTGCTGGATCGGCTTGCCGAAATAGGTGCGCGCAGCGGTGCCGAAACCATAGGCACGCTGGCCCAGATAGATCTGATTCATGTACAGCTCAAGAATCTTGTCCTTGCTCAGCTCGTGTTCAATACGGTAGGCCAGCATGATTTCTTGCAGCTTGCGGCTGTAGGTCTTTTGCCGCGTCAGCAGAAAATTGCGTGCAACTTGCATGGTGATGGTCGAGCCGCCCTGCGATTTGCTGCGCCAGAGGTTTGCAACGACTGCTCGCGCAATGCCTTCGAGATCCACGCCGTTGTGCTCGTAGAAATTGCTGTCCTCGATCGCAATGATCGCGTGTTTCATGCTTTCCGGCATCTGGGTGATCGGCACGAAGTCGCGCCGTTCCTCGCCGAATTCTCCGATCAGGACCTTGTCCGCCGAGTAAACGCGCAGCGGAATCTTCGGCTGGTATTCGGTCAATGCTTCGATCGATGGCAGGTTCGGTGCCAGGATCAACAACGCATAGGCAAATATCAGAATCGCGCAGCAGGCAGCGCCGACAACGGCCACGATGGCGGCTTGCAAAGCACGGATTTTCGGCGGCCGAGCCAGCCAGCGTTGGATATGCGTCGACAGAAAATCAAGGAAAGACGAAAGAAGCCGCAAGGCGATCCCCTGTGTAGCTGTGTGCGGCGGTCATGCGACTGCGATACACAATTGTTATGCTGCAAACACCCCTATTTTATCGGGCGGCAAGTTGCGGCCCACATTGTAATGCGATGCAATGAAAGCGGCGCCTACCTATCTTAAGAAATACTTAAGTCTTGCGGCCTAATCTGCCCTCCTTCCGCGATACGCATGGCTGCATACCTTGCTGGCTCATGCGATCATCGACATGCGGAACGCAAAGACCGGCGCGGAAAATAGAAATAGAAGGCGAAGCAGCTTGCTCGATCTTCTTACTGACCAGGAGAAAACAATGCGCGTGTTAGTTGTGGAAGACGATCCGATGATCGGCGAAAGCCTGGAGGAATGCCTGCGCAAGGAGCAGTACGCGGTGGACTGGGCGCGCGACGGCCGTGCGGCCGAGCTTGCGCTCAGCGATCATGACTACGACATCGTCCTGCTCGACCTCGGACTGCCGCACAAGCAAGGATTGGGCGTACTGGAAGACTATCGGCGGCGTCAGGGCGATGCTTCGGTGCTGATCATGACCGCGCGCGACGCGACGGCCGAGCGCGTTCAAGGTCTGGACGCCGGCGCAGACGACTACCTGGTCAAGCCCTTCGATCTCGACGAACTGCTGGCACGCATGCGGGCGCTGATGCGGCGACGCGCCGGCCGCGTCAATCCGGAGATCCGCTATCGCGATCTGACCATGAATCCGGCCACGCACCAGACAACCTACAAAGGCGCGCCGCTGCATCTCTCGGCGCGCGAGTTCGCATTGCTGCTGGCGCTGATCGATCCGCCGGGACGCGTCATGTCGCGCGCGCAGCTGGAGGAACGGCTGTACGGGTGGAACGAGGAAATCGAAAGCAACACGGTCGAAGTGTACGTGCATGGCCTGCGCAAGAAACTCGGCGCAGAATTCATCCGCAACGTACGCGGCGTCGGCTACATGGTCGGAGCCGGTTCGTGACGATACGCCGCCAGCTGCTGATTTATCTGCTGGGCGGCATGTTTGCCGCCACGCTGGTGGCGACACTGGCCACGTATATCGAAGTGCGCAACGAGACGAACGAATTGTTCGACTATCAGTTGCAGCAGATCGCCGATGCGTTGCCGAACGAAATCCCAATCGGGCTCAACCTGCCGGTCGGCAAGGTCGAACATGAAGAAATCGAGGTGCAAGTCTGGGATGCCGACGGCAGACTGGTTTTCACGTCGGGACCCATGGCCTACATGCCGCGCTTCAAGGGATTTGGCCTGCGTTCGATTTCCTATGACGGCAAGGGCTGGCGCATCTTCAGCGAAGGCAATGCCAATCGCTTCATCCAGATTTCACAGCCGCACGCCGTACGCAATGAACTCGCGGCGGGCATGGCGCTGCGAACGCTGACGCCTTTCATGATCCTGATCCCCATCCTCGCGCTGCTGATCTGGCTGGTGGTCGGGCGCGGTCTGGCGCCGATTCACCTGCTTGCGCACGAAGTCAGCCAGCGTTCGCCGGATGCGCTCGATCCATTGCCGGATCACGCCTATCCGCCCGAATTGCAGCCGATACTGCGCGAACTCAACGCCCTGCTCGACCAGCTGGCTCGCGCATTCGCCACGCAACGCGCCTTCGTCGCCGACGCAGCCCACGAGCTGCGCACGCCGCTTGCAGCGCTCAAACTGCAGCTGCAACTGGTCGAACGCGAGCAGGACCGGACCGAAATCGAGGCCGGTTTCCGCAAACTGCACGAACGCCTGAACCGCGCCACGCATCTGGTGCAGCAATTGCTGACACTCGCGCGTCACGAGCATCACACGACGCGACCGCAGCACCGGGTAATCGATCTGCAGGAACTGGCGATCAGCACCGTATCGGACCATGCGCCACAAGCGGAGAACAAAGGCGTGGATCTCGGTGTGATGCCATTTGCCGGCACGCTCGCTCCGCGCATCCTGGGCGATGAAAGCAGCCTGCGCATCATGCTCGGCAACCTGATCGACAATGCCACCCGCTATACGCAGGTCGGCGGGCGCGTCGACGTTGCGATCGGACTTGCCGAAGACGGCGCACCGATATTGCGCGTTGCCGACAATGGGCCGGGTATCCCAGAGGAAGATCGCGAACGTGTATTCGATCGCTTTTACCGTCGCGAAGGTACCGGGCAATCCGGTAGCGGCCTGGGCCTGTTCATCGCGCGCACCATCGCCGATCAGCACGAAGCACGCATCGAGCTCAGCCGCACCGTCGAACGGGGATTGACCGTCACCGTACGCTTCAAGCCAGCGCCTTCTGCGTCGTCGGCGAACGCCAATGGTGCCGGCACGCTGCAGGCCGTATTGCGTCCATCCGCATGATGCACGGTCGAACAAGCATTTTCCTCACATTTCCATCACGCGCTCTTCGCATAGGGAATGCGAATGTCCCACTTCGTCCGCATGTATCAGGTCATTCTTATTCTGGAGGAAATGAGCGTGACAGCGATGACGCTGGCGCTTACATGAACAACGCATGCCCTATTGCGGCCCTCGCCGGCCACGATTCCTAGCAAACGTTTCACTCGGGAGACAAAATGAGAAAACCGTTCTACCGCATTCTTTATGTGCAGGTCCTGATCGCCGTAGCGATCGGCATCCTGCTCGGCCATTTCTATCCGGAACTCGGCGTGGCGATGAAGCCGCTGGGCGACGGCTTCATCAAATTGATTCGCATGCTGATCGGACCGATCATTTTCTGTACGGTGGTCACCGGCATCGCCGGCATGCAGAATCTCGGCAAGGTCGGTCGCGTCGGCGGCAAGGCCTTGATCTATTTCGAGGTGATGTCGACGCTTGCGCTGATCATCGGCCTGTTCGCCGCGCATCTGATGCAGCCAGGCGCAGGTTTCAATGTCGATCCCGCCACGATCGATACCAAGAGCATCGCGACCTACACCTCGCAGGCGAAAGCGCAGAGCACGGCCGAGTTCCTGATGCACATCATCCCGAGCACGGTAACCGATGCCTTTGCGAAGGGCGACATCCTGCAGATACTGTTCGCTGCGCTGCTGTTCGGTTCGGCACTCTCGATGATCGGCGAGAAAGGCGCGATGGTCACCGATTTCATCGGCCAGATATCGAAAATCTTCTTCCGCATGGTGCACATCGTGACCAAGGTCGCGCCAATCGGCGCCTTCGGTGCGATGGCGTTCACGATCGGCAAATATGGCCTGGTGTCGCTGATACCGCTGCTCAAGTTGATCGGCTGCTTCTATTTGACTGCCATTCTGTTCGTCTTCGTCGCGCTCGGCATCGTGGCCCGTCTTACCGGCTTCAGCATCTGGCGCTTCGTCAACTACATAAAGGAAGAACTGGCGATCGTGCTTGGCACCAGCTCTTCCGAAGCAGCGCTGCCGCAGCTGATGGAGAAAATGGAGAACCTGGGCTGCTCCCGCTCCGTCGTCGGCCTGGTGATCCCGACCGGCTACTCGTTCAATCTGGACGGCACCAACATCTACATGACGATGGCTGTCATCTTCATCGCTCAGGCGCTGAACATCGACCTAACCTGGCAGCAGGAAGCGTTGATCCTGGTCGTTGCAATGCTGACGTCGAAAGGCGCCAGCGGCGTGACAGGTGCCGGTTTCATTACCCTGGCAGCGACGCTGGCCGTGGTTCCCGACCTGCCGGTGGCCGGCATGGTTCTGATCCTGGGCATCGATCGCTTCATGAGCGAATGCCGCGCGCTGACGAATATCGTCGGCAACGGCGTGGCATGCGTGGTGGTCTCCGCTTGGGAGCGCGAACTTGATCACGCGCAGCTCAACGACAAGCTGCGACGCAATACGTCAGAAGCAACCGTCTGATTCGCAAGTGCACGTGCGACGGGGCGCCGCGGCGCCCCGTTTTTCTTTGAACGACACGGCTGTTGCACGCGTCCTCGCGGTTCGCCATACAATGCCGTCTTTGCACCCCTTCATGGAGGCCGGCTTGCAGCCGATCATTTCCGTACAGAATCTGACCAAGCAGTATGAATCGGGATTTCAAGCTCTCAGGGGCGTGAATCTCGACATTCACAGCGGCGAAATCTTCGCTCTGCTGGGCCCCAATGGCGCCGGCAAAACCACACTGATCAATATTATTTGCGGCATCGTCAATCCGAGCAGCGGCACCGTGCTGGCCGATGGGCACAACGTCGTCGCCGAATACCGCGCGGCGCGCGAAAAGATCGGCCTGGTGCCGCAGGAACTGTCCACCGATGCCTTCGAAACGGTGTGGGCGACGGTGAATTTCAGCCGGGGTTTGTTCGGCAAGGCACCCAATCCTGCCCATATCGAAAAAATCCTGCGTTCCCTATCGCTATGGGACAAGCGCAACGACAAGATTTTTGCGCTATCCGGCGGCATGAAGCGTCGCGTGATGATCGCCAAGGCCTTGTCGCACGAGCCGCAGATCTTGTTCCTCGACGAGCCCACTGCCGGCGTCGACGTCGAACTGCGGCGCGACATGTGGGAGATGGTGCGCAAACTGCGCGAGAGCGGCGTCACGATCATTCTGACCACGCACTACATCGAGGAAGCCGAGGAAATGGCCGATCGCATCGGTGTCATCCGCCGCGGCGAGATCATTCTGGTCGAGGAAAAGCGCGGGCTGATGGCCAAGCTGGGCAAGAAGCAGTTGAAACTCCACCTGCAACACCCGCTGACGCAGATTCCGAACGAGCTCGGAGGACTGCCGCTTGAACTCTCCGCCGACGGCAACGATTTGATCTACACCTTCGATGCCCAGGGCGAACAGACCGGCATCGGAGAATTGCTGCGCACTTTGAACGAGCACGGCATCGACTTCAAGGACTTGCAATCGAGCCAGAGCTCGCTGGAAGAAATCTTCGTCAACCTGGTGAAGGCAGAATGAACATCTACGGCATCCGCGCAATCTATCTTTTCGAAATGGCACGCACCTGGCGCACGCTGATGCAAAGCATCGCCTCGCCAGTCATCTCGACCTCGCTGTATTTCGTCGTGTTCGGCTCCGCGATCGGTTCGCACATGGTGGAGATCGGCGGTGTCAGTTACGGCGCCTTCATCGTGCCGGGCTTGATCATGATGGCGCTGATGACGCAGAGCATTTCGAACGCCTCTTTCGGCATCTTCATGCCGAAATGGTCGCGCACCATTTACGAATTACTGTCGGCGCCGATTTCCTATGTGGAGATCGTAATCGGCTATGTCGGTGCTGCGGCGACGAAATCGATCATCCTTGGCCTGCTGACGCTTGCAACCGCGCGCCTGTTTGTCGCCTTCGAGATCGCACATCCGATATGGATGATTTTCTTTCTCGTGCTGATCTCGGTCACCTTCAGCCTGTTCGGCTTCATCATCGGCGTGTGGGCGCCAAGCTTCGAGAAGCTGCAGATCATTCCCCTGATGATCATCACGCCGCTCTCCTTCCTCGGCGGCAGTTTCTATTCGATCGCGATGCTGCCTCCATTCTGGCAAAAGGTCGCGCTCGCCAATCCTGTCGTGTACCTGATCAGCGGATTCCGCTGGAGCTTTTTCGATACGGCAGACGTCAGCGTCGCGATCAGCCTCGGCATGACGCTCCTCTTCCTCGTAGCGTGCATGCTGATCGTTGCGTGGATTTTCAGGACCGGGTATCGCATCAAGAGCTGAGTACTTGCCCTTTCGCTCACGATTTTGCAAACAAGTGTCAAATACGCACAGCAAAACGCTCGGCAATTCCCTGCAAATCAAGTGACGGCATGGACGCATCCATGCGTCAAAGGTAAGATGCGGGCTGCGGATTTCGACCTCCTTCGCAATCCATCACAGAGATTCCCCTCCTGAAGCATTGTTTTGCGTCGCCGGCAAACCATTGCAAGGCGACGTCCCGCTGTCGAACAAGCGGGTCTTCTTGAACAGACCATGCTTACCGAACAATACGATTCCCTGTTGGTCCTGGTGTCCATTGCGGTCGCCATGCTGGCTTCTTACACGGCACTGGACATGGCGGAACGGATCAACTCCGTCAGCCATAAGGGAAGTGCAGCGTGGCTCGGCGGCGGCGCGATTGCGATGGGTATCGGCATTTGGTCGATGCACTTCATCGGCATGCTCGCGTTCCGCCTGCCGATTCCGCTCGGATACGATCTCGGCATCAGCGCTCTATCGCTGCTGATCGCCATTCTCGCCTCAGGTTTTGCGCTGTGGCGGGTCAGTCAGCCCAGCCTGCCGCTGCGGCAATTGGCAAGCAGCGCGGGATTGATGGGAATGGCGATCGCCGCCATGCATTACGTCGGGATGGCGTCCATGCGCATGCAGCCCGGCATCGCATACGATCCCTGGCTGTTCGCCGCTTCGGTCGCGATTGCCATGGCGGCTTCCGGCGCAGCGCTGTGGATTGCGTTCGTATTGCGCAAGGATTTTCCGCATGTGCGGCTGGCGCGCGCGGCTGCGGCAGTGGCAATGGGGGCCGCCATCGCAGGCATGCATTACACGGCCATGCATGCGGCGAAGTTCCCCCTGGGTAGCATCTGCATGGCGGCCACCGACGGCGCGGGTCCCGGCTGGCTGGCGGTCGTGGTCATCATCGTCACGCTTGCGGTGCTCGCCATTGCGCTGCTGACCTCCGTATTCGATGCCAGGCTCGAAACGCAGACCGCAAAACTGGCACATTCCCTGGCGGAAGCAAACGAAGAACTGATGCACCAGGCCTTGCACGACAATCTCACCCAACTGGCCAACCGCAGTCTGCTGGAAGACCGGCTGGAGCAGATGCTGCACAAGGCAGCGCGTGAACGCGGACGCTTCGCGCTGATGTTTCTCGATCTGGACGGCTTCAAGGCGATCAACGACTCTCTCGGCCATCACATCGGCGATCTATTGTTGATCGAGGTGGCGCAGCGCCTGCGCGGCAATATTCGCGGGCAGGACACCGTGGCACGTCTTGGCGGCGACGAATTCGTCGTGCTGATCGAAGTCGACGAGCCTGAAGATGCTGCGCCGGTAGCCGACAAGCTGGTAAGCCTGATCAATCAGCGTTTCAGGATCGACACGCACGATCTGGGCGTATCGACCAGCATCGGCATTGCGGTCTATCCGGAAAACGGCAGGACCAGCCACGAATTGCTGGTCAATGCCGATGCCGCGATGTATTACGCGAAATCGGCCGGCCGCAACGGTTACCGTTTCTTCGAAACTTCGATGAACACGAACGCGCACAATCAGCTGCAGACGATGCAGGATTTACGTCTGGCGCTGGAGCGCAAGCAGTTCTGCCTGCACTATCAACCGAAGACCAATGCAGCCAGCGGCGATGTGATCGGTGCCGAGGCACTACTGCGCTGGCAGCATCCGACGCGCGGCCTGATCGGGCCGGCCGAATTCATTCCCTTGGCCGAAAAATCCGGCCTGATCGTGCAAATCGGCGAATGGGTGCTGGACGAAGCCTGCCGCCAGATGCGCGTCTGGTACGAAGAGGGACATCGCAACTGGAAGATCGCAGTCAATCTGTCGCCGATCCAGTTCATGCACGAGCATCTGGTCGAACTGGTGCAGTCGTCACTGCAACGCCACCGGCTGCCGGCGCAATGCCTGATTTTGGAGGTGACGGAATCGACCGCGATGCGCGATGTGGAAGCCAGCCTGGCTATTCTGAACCGGCTCGATCGCCTCGGCGTCGATATCTCGATCGACGATTTCGGCACCGGCTATTCCAGCTTGCTGCATTTGAAACGCATGCCGGCGCGCGAACTGAAGATCGATCGCGGCTTCATCCACGATCTGTCGCAGGACTCGGATGACGCCGCCATCGTTTCTGCAATCATCGGACTCGGCCGTTCGCTGAATCTGCACATCGTTGCAGAAGGAGTGGAAACCGAGAAGCAGCAAAGCTTCCTGACCTCGCTCGGTTGCAGCGCGCTGCAGGGTTTCTTCCTCGGCCACCCGATGCCGCTGGATCAGTTCAACGCCGCCGTCAGCCTGCGCTCGAAAGCTGCCTGAACAAAAACGGCCGCGCACCCTGATGCGCGGCCGCCTTCTTCATCGTTTCCGAATCAGGCTGCCAATGCCGGATAATCGATATAGCCTTCCGCCGTCGACGCGTAGAAGGTATCGGGCTGCGGTTCGTTCAGCGAAGCGCCAAGCTTCAGCCGCTTCGGCAGATCCGGGTTCGCAATGAACAGCTTGCCGAATGCCACCGCATCCGCTTCGCCCTTCTCGATCACCTGCTGCGCGCTTTCCTTCGTCATCTTTTCATTTGCGATATAGACACCGCCGAAGGCTTTTTTCAGCGCGGGGCCAATGCGATTTTCGCCCAGCGATTCGCGTGCGCAAATGAACGCAATGCCGCGCTTGCCGAGTTCACGTGCCACGTATGAGAACGTCGCCAGTGGATCGGAATCCTGCATATCGTGCGAATCGCCGCGTGGAGCGAGATGCACGCCAACGCGCGATGCACCCCATATCCCGATACATGCATCGGTCACTTCCAGCATCAGGCGCGCGCGGTTTTCGATCGCGCCGCCGTACGCATCGGTGCGCTTGTTCGTCCCGTCCTGCAGGAACTGGTCAAGCAGATAGCCGTTCGCGCCATGCACTTCCACCCCATCGAAGCCGGCGCGTTTCGCGTTTTCCGCACCCCGGCGATAAGCTGCGACGATGCCTGGAATTTCATCGAGTTCCAGTGCGCGCGGCGTCACATATTCGCGCTGCGGGCGCACGAGGCTGACATGGCCTTTCGGCTTGATCGCGCTTGGCGCCACCGGCAAGTCGCCGTTCAGGAACATCGGATCGGAAATGCGGCCAACGTGCCACAGCTGCAGAAAGATTTTGCCGCCCTTCTCGTGCACAGCCTTGGTCACAAGTTTCCAGCCTTCGACCTGCTCGTCGGACCAGATGCCCGGTGTATTGGCATAGCCGACGCCCTGCGGCGTCACTGCGGTCGCCTCGCTCAAGATCAGGCCGGCCGATGCACGCTGCGCATAGTATTCGGCCATCAGCGCGTTCGGCACGCGGCCTTCGCCGACGGCGCGCGAGCGCGTGAGCGGCGCCATGATGATGCGGTTGGGAAGCGTCAGGTCACCGACCTGGATGGGATCGAACAAGCTGGTCATGTCATTTCTCCGGATGTTGGGCGACCGAGGATCGCCGTGATGAATCAATCAAAGATGGCCATTCATGTGTTTGAGAAAGGCCGCAATGGTGCTCTCGTTGCGTTTATAGAAAATCCACTGTCCGACGCGTTTCGATGTCACCAGGCCGGCCGCCTGCAGCGTGGCGAGATGCGCGGACACGGTGGATTGCGAAAGGCCGGCACGCTGGTCAATCAGGCCAGCGCACACGCCAATGGACAAGGGATGATCCTGCTGCGCGAAATACGCCTCCGGCGTCTTCAGCCAGACGAGTATCTGGCGACGCACCGGATTCGCCAGCGCCTTGTGGACTGCATCGATATCGATGGACATGGTTCTTCGTAATTCGGCGATACAAATATCGCCGCTTATAGAAATTAATATCGGCATATTACGATATATTGTGGAAGCGTGCAGGCCGGGGCATCATGCTGGATATTGATGCATGATTATTTATTGCATCCAATATGCATCTTATTTAAACTGGCGCCTTCCTCCGTCGATGGAGAATCTCTCCTCTACATAACAACAGGAACAGCATGCAAACACGTTTCGCCTGGCTCAACGATTTTCTTCCCAGCTCCACCTCGGTCGACCGATACGAAAGAATGCGCGCCAGTGCAGGCGCCTTGTTCGGCATCGTGCTGACCGGCCTGATCTGCTACCTGATCCTCGGCAAGGATCCTGCGTCGTTCTGGCTCATTGCGCCGATGGGCGCATCTTCCGTGCTGCTGTTTGCCGTGCCGTCCAGTCCGCTGGCACAACCGTGGTCGCTCATCGGCGGCAATCTCGTTGCTGCGCTGGTTGGCGTCACCTGCACCAAACTTGTCGGCGAACCGATTCTTGCGGCCGGTCTGGCAATTTCGATCGCCATTGGCGGCATGTTCATGCTGCGCTGCATTCACCCGCCCAGCGGCGCAGTCGCATTGACTGCCGTCCTCGGCGGCCCGGCATTGCATCATCTGGGCTACTGGTTCGTGCTGGTGCCGGTCATGCTGAACTCCTTCATCCTGTTGTTCACCGCGCTGTTCTATAACAATGCGACCAAGCGCCGTTATCCGCACAAGGCGCCCGCTCCGCCGCCGAACCGGCCCGACACGATCGATGCCGCGCCGATGGATCGCGTCGGCATCACTCCGAATGATCTGGACGCCGTGCTGGCACGTTACAACCAGGTGCTGGACATCAGCCGTGAAGACCTCGAATCGATCGTGGAGCAGACCGAGATGCAAGCGTATCGCCGCCGCTTCGGCGATCTGCGCTGCAAGGACGTCATGTCGAAGGACGTGATCATCGCCGAGTTCGGCACGTCGCTGTCCGACGCGTGGCATCGCCTGCACGACCACAAGGTCACCGCATTGCCCGTGATCGATCGCGCCAATCGCGTGATCGGCATCGTGACCAAGGCCGACTTTCTCGAACATGCAGACGTGAAGCCGCACGACGGTCTGTCGCAGCGGCTGACCAATCTGATCCGGCCTTCGCAACAAACGCATACCGAGAAGGAAGAAGTGGTCGGCCAAATCATGACCAGCGAAGTGCATACCGCGCTGGAAGACCAACCTTTGGTTGAACTGGTAGAGTTGATGTCGGATCAACGCATACATCAGGTGCCGATCGTCAATGGCCAAGGTAAGCTGGTCGGCATCCTCACGCAATCGGACATGATTGCAGCGCTGTATGAAAGCGCCTTCGGCAAATAAGCGTCCTGCAACGGACAATGCATCAATTCAGGAGAACAGTATGTCAACCACATCAGGTATCGATTACAGCACCGCTCTACCCGGCCTGCTCGTCGAGCAAACCTCTGACGCCATCATCTTCGCCGACAAGGAAGGCATCGTGCGCTTCTGGAACCATGGCGCCGAACGCATTTTCGGCCATGCTGCAGCCGATGTGATCGGCGGTCCGCTGGACATCATCATTCCCGAGAAACTGCTGGCTGCGCACAACACCGGCTTCAATCACGCGATGAGCACGGGCCAGATGAAATATGTGAACAAAGTGCTGACCACGCGTTCCGTACGCAAGGATGGCGGCACGATCTATGTCGACATGAGTTTCGACATGATCCGCGACAAGGATGGCAATATCCTCGGTGCACTGGCGATTGCACGCGACAGCACCGAGCGCTACACGGCGGAACGCGCGCAGCGCGTCCGCATTTCCGAACTGGAGAAGGCCGTCGCCGACAAGACTTGACGGTTGGTGGCCTGAAAAAAAGGCGGTGCCGGCTTACGCTGGCACCGCCTTTTTTTATACTCTTTGCAGCATCTGTACTCAGCGCCTGAGCAGCCGTTCGCGCACATGTTCCTCGTGGAAGGTTTGCTGTGCCGGTTTCAGCAAATCGCTGCGGCTGACAATGCCGACCAGCCGCATCGAATGCTGATCCGCTACGACCGGTAGGCGCTCCAGATGTTCAACTGCCATTCGGCGACCGACCAGTTGGCAGGTCTCGGTCGATAAGGCGACGTTCGTCTTGCGATTTTCAAACAGAGCGGACAAACGCGCCTGCTCGCCGTGTGTGCGCACGCCGTGCAGCAAGGTATCGCGATCCAGCATGCCGACCAGCACACCGTGTTCGTCCAGTACCGGAAAGCCGCGATGTGACTGGTCCGGCCCGAAGTAGACCGACATCACCTCACCCAATGTTGCATTGGACGACACCACTTTCACGTCGGTGGTCATCACTTCGCCAACGAACGCCCGTTCCTGCGGGTCAACACTGTATTCGCGGTAGAT
>DATAHI010000255.1:0-14456 GCA_036263255.1 Oxalicibacterium sp.
CCGATACGCCGCAGGTTATTCGGAAAGTCGTTCAAATTCAGCCAGATAAAAAATGCCTTTCCGACAATATTTCTATCCGGCACAAAACCCCAGTAACGACTATCCAGGCTGTTATCCCGATTATCACCCATCATGAAGTATTGTCCATCGGGGACTTTACAGGTGAAGCCTTCGGCATCGTAGGTGCACAGGTCGCGTTGCGGGAAGTCATGCGGATTAATGACATACGCTGGCGCGCGAGGATTGTTCAGAATATCGTGCGTGACGCCGCTCAGGTTTTCCTTGAAGTGCTTGGAATAGCTCAGTGTTTCCTCATCCAGATAATCTGGCAAGGGCTGGTAAGACATTGCCTTGCCATTCACCGTCAAACGCTTGTTGCGATAGGTGACGACATCGCCCGGTACGCCGACCACGCGCTTGATGTAATCCAGCGTAGGATTCTCAGGATACTTGAAGACCATCACGTCGCCGCGCTGCGGATTGCCGATTTCGATGATCTTCTTGTTGATAATAGGCAGGCGAATGCCGTACTGGTATTTGTTGACGAGAATCAGATCGCCGATCTGCAGTGTCGGCACCATCGAACTGGATGGAATCTTGAACGGCTCGTACAGAAAGGAGCGAAGAAAGAATACCAATGCGATGACCGGGAAGAAACTGCCCGAGTATTCAATCCATGTCGGTTGCCGCAACAAACTTGCTTGCAGTTCCGCTCGCCCGGTGGTGTCGGGCTTGATGCCCTCGCCCGCCAGCTTGGCATTGCGCGCATCGAATTCAGCCAGTACGACGGCCGCCTTCTCCTTGCGTTTCTTCGCCAGATAAAAAGTATCGAGCACCCAGATGATGCCCGTGACCACCATCAGCACGAACAGGATCAGTGCGAAATTTCCCAACAGGTCTTGCATCGTCATTTTTCTTCCACTTGTAAGATGGCCAGGAAGGCTTCCTGCGGAATTTCCACCGAGCCGACCTGCTTCATGCGTTTCTTGCCGGCCTTCTGTTTCTCGAGCAGCTTGCGTTTACGCGTGATGTCGCCGCCGTAGCACTTAGCCAGCACATTCTTGCGCAGCGCTTTCACGTTCTCGCGCGAGATGATGTTGGAACCGATCGCCGCCTGGATCGCGACGTCGAACATCTGGCGCGGAATCAGCTCGCGCATCTTGGCGGCTACCGCGCGGCCGCGGAACGGTGCATTGGCACGGTGCACGATGATCGCCAGCGCATCCACTTTCTCGCTGTTGATCAGCATGTCGACCTTCACCACGTCGGACGAACGGTATTCCTTGAATTCGTAATCCATCGACGCATAACCGCGAGAAGTCGACTTCAGCTTGTCGAAGAAATCGAGGACGATTTCCGCCATCGGCATGTCGTACACCAGCTTCACTTGCTTGCCGTGGTAGCTCATGTCCATCTGAATGCCGCGCTTTTGCGTGCACAGCGTGATGACCGAGCCGACGTATTCCTGCGGCATGTAGAGATTGACGGTAACGATCGGTTCGCGAATCTCTTCGATTTTCGACGGGTCCGGCATCTTCGACGGATTGTCGACCATGATGGTCGTACCATCGCGCAGAACGACTTCATAAATCACAGTCGGTGCCGTCGTGATGAGGTCCATGTCGAACTCGCGTTCGAGTCTTTCCTGCACGATTTCCATATGCAGCAGACCGAGGAAACCGCAGCGGAAGCCGAAACCGAGCGCTTGCGAGACTTCCGGCTCATACATCAACGCTGCGTCGTTCAGCTTCAGCTTTTCAAGCGAGTCGCGCAAGGCATCATATTGATTAGCCTCTACCGGGAACAGACCGGCGAAGACCTGCGGCTGTACTTCCTTGAAGCCGGGCAGTGGCGCAGCAGCAGGTCGGCTCGCCAGCGTCACGGTGTCGCCAACTTTGGCGGCGGTCAACTCTTTGATGCCGGCAATCACGAAGCCGACCTGCCCGGCTGTCAGCGCTTCACGCGCGATCGATTTCGGTGTAAAGACGCCGACGCTCTCAACCAGATGCGTGGAATCGGTCGCCATCAGCAGGATCTTGTCCTTCGGGCGCAGCGTGCCGTTCTTCACACGTACCAACATCACGACGCCCACGTAGTTGTCAAACCAGGAGTCGATGATCAGCGCTTGCAGCGGCGCATCGGCATCGCCTTGCGGCGGCGGCACCTTCGCGATCAGGGATTCCAGCACATCCTGCACGCCGAGACCGGTCTTGGCAGAACAATGCACGGCATCGCTGGCATCGATGCCGATGACTTCTTCGATTTCTGCGCTGGCATTGGCCGGATCGGCTGACGGTAAATCGATCTTGTTCAAGACCGGCACTACTTCCACGCCAAGATCGAGCGCGGTGTAGCAATTGGCAACCGTCTGCGCCTCGACGCCTTGCGAGGCATCGACTACCAGCAGTGCACCTTCGCAGGCCGATAGCGAGCGGCTGACTTCATAGCTGAAGTCGACGTGCCCCGGCGTATCGATCAGGTTCAGGTTGTAGATCTGGCCGTCCCTGGCCTTGTAGCTCAATGCGGCGGTCTGCGCCTTGATAGTGATACCGCGCTCGCGCTCGATGTCCATCGAGTCCAGGACTTGCGCTTCCATTTCGCGATCGGACAGGCCGCCGCACAGCTGGATGATGCGATCGGCAAGCGTGGATTTACCGTGGTCGATGTGCGCGATGATGGAAAAATTGCGGATGTTGTTCATTAACCAATTACAGACTACAAAAAAAGCGCTCGATACCGGGAAGGGTTCTCCAGGCGAGCGCCTTGTGACGGTGGGGTGGCAATCCGTGCATTCTACCGGATTTCAGAGGGGAAAGTCCGCACTTCGGCACCGTACAGCGGCCTCGCTTGGCAAACCGGGCACTTTTTCCTCATGCGGCACGTGATTCGCCCGCAACGAACGCGCGGACGGCGTGCTCGTCCAGGAAATAATGACACAGGCGCTGTTCATCTTGTCCATTATGACGAGCGGTCAATACCGGCACCAATTCATCGTATTGCGCTGTCAGAAGTTCGTCGCTGTCGACGTCAATCACGGTGATCGTGCTGTCGGGCACGTCAAGCGCACGCAAAGCGGCCAGCATGTCTTCACACAAGTGGCAATAGCCGCGCCCGTACAGAATGAACTCAGTCAAGCCATCCCCCAATAAAGCAAAGGCTGCAAGCCTCGCGGCCTGCAGCCTCTCGTTGGTGCCCGGCCGGCATTATTGACCGTGCGGCTTGACGATCACGAATTGCGATGCATCGCCGCGGCGCACCAGCAGCAGTGCCGGCTTCTTGATATCCAGCTTGGATACCAGCGCATTGAATTGACGCGTATCCTTGATGTCGGTGTTGTTCAGCCGAAGAATGATATCGCCCGCGCGGATGCCGGCACGTGCAGCCGCTCCCTCGGTTGCATCGACGCCAACGCCGCCCTCGATATTCAATTCCTTCAATTGAGCTGCGGTCAGGTCGCTGACTGACAGGCCGAGTGCATTGGCGCTGCCTGGTTCAACCTTCTGCTTTTTGACGCTCTTGGCCGCGCTCTTGCCGTCGGGTTCCAGTTCGGCAATCGTCAATGTGAGATCGCGCAATCCGCCTTTACGCCATACCGTCATCGTTGAACGCGTTCCCGGCTTGGTCCCGCCAACGACGCGTGGAAGATCGGTAGCACGATCAATCGTAACGCCGTTGAATTTCAGGATCACGTCACCGGCCTGCACGCCTGCCTTCGCGGCCGGGCCATCCTGCTCGACGCCCTGCACCAGCGCACCCTGCGCTCGCGTCAGTCCCAGCGATTCCGCAACATCTTTTGTCACTTCGCCGATCTGCACGCCAATGCGGCCACGCGTCACCTTGCCGGTGGTGCGCAGTTGATCCGCTACGCGCATTGCTTCATCGATCGGCACCGCGAACGAAATGCCCATGTAGCCACCGGAGCGACTGTAGATTTGCGAATTGATGCCGATGACTTCACCACGCATATTGATCAGCGGACCGCCGGAGTTGCCCGGATTAACCGCCACGTCAGTCTGGATCAGCGGCAGGTACTCGCCGGTATCGCGCGCCTTGGCCGACACAATGCCGGCCGTCACGGTATTGTCGAGGCCGAAAGGGGAACCGATGGCAATCACCCATTCGCCGACCCGAATCTTGTTCGAATCACCGATGGTCATCCGTGGCAGATTACTGCCGTCGATCTTGACCAGCGCAACATCGGTACGCTTGTCCGACCCGACGATCTTCGCCTTGAATTCGCGCTTGTCGGTCAACGTAACGTACACCTCATCCGCGCCTTCGACGACATGCGCGTTCGTCATCACATAGCCATCGGCCGAGATGATGAAGCCGGAACCGACACCGCGTGGCACTTCCTCTTCTTCATCCTGTTGCGGCTTTTTACGTTGAGGACGGTCGGGCTGCTGCTGGCGCGGAATAGGAACGCCAAAGAAACGCCGGAAGAATTCCTGCATTTCCTCGTCTTCATCAGTATCACCGCCGGCATTGACACGCGCCTTTTCAGTCGTGCGGATATTAACGACGGCATTACCGGTACGTTCGACCAGATCGGCGAAATCGGGCAGCGCCGCCACCGAAGGCGATACCACCGCGGGCGCGGAGGCCGCAGCCTGCACCGTCACCGGCAACGAACCTAGACTCGCTACACCAAGCAATACCGCCAGAACTTTTTGTTGCATGAACTTCGTTTTCATAACGCAAACCACGCTGTTAATACTATTTGGATTTGAATTCGAGCGAATTGGCCACTTGCCTGATCGCCGCTGCAGGCACTTCGCCCACAACGGTGATCCAGAAATCGCCCTGGCGCTTGCCAAGGATATTCATTGCGCCCTGCTGCATCGTGCCTTCGGTACGACTCTGCGTACTTGGCTCGATGAAGATCGAGATGGCCGCCAGCCCGTCGGAGTAAACAATCTGCGACACCTCACGCTGCGTAGGAGGCGCATTCGATCCCGGCGCAGCGCTGTCGGCGATCACGCGTTTCATTTCACGGATCTTCTTGAAACCTGCCGGCATTTCCTTGACGGACCAGTTCGAAAGATTGGTCTCGCTCATCGTCGCGTTCTCGACGCGCCAGCCATGGGTGTCGGCATAGCTCGGTTTCACTGCAGCCGGATCGATATGACCAATCTTGATTTCGGTGAACGCAATCTGCTCAACGATCTCGTTTTTTTCGTTCAAGGTTTGAGCGCGCAGTAGCAGACCAGTCGATTTTTCTGCCCACAACTTATAGCCATAACGCAGCTTGTCTTTCGGTTCCAGCACAATGATCTGCGTATCATGTCCGGCAACACGGCCGGTCTCGCCTTTCTTCAATTCGTAATGCCCGGCCAAATCGGCAGGATTTGCACCCAGGATCGCGGGGAAGATGTCGTGCGTGACACGCTTTTCGACACGTATCGATTTACTGTCCGGCAGATAGCAGGAAATTTCCTCGTTGTTGCGAATGTATTCGCGCGGCTTTCCGTCCAGGATTTCGAGTTTCTCGAGCTCACGCTTGCCATTCATCACATGCGTGATGCGCGAGGTGCGCATCTGCGCGCCTTGCTGATACACGAACGTACCGGCGTAACTCAACGTTTGTGCTGAGGACTGGATTTTTTTCAGCCACGATTGCGCGTCCCGCTGCTCCGTTGTCGGTGCAGCGGTCTCGGCATGAGCACTGAAGGCAATAAAACTGGAAAGAACGACGGCGAAACGAAGAAACGCTAAGGTTTGCAGCATATTTTTATTTATCGGTTTCTACAGCAAACGTTGCTGAGCGAGCATATTGTGCAGTGCTATAAACGGAAGGCGAAAAACGTTGGTGCGCCAACAGATAATCATCGATGCGAGGATCGCGCAGCACTTCGCCGTTTTCGCTCGCGACGGTGACCGTATCCGGTGCAGCAGCGGCAACCTGCGTTACGTTCGCAACGGCCGCCGGTTGTTCGTGCATCATGATTTTCGGTACGGTCAGCACGGCCAGGACTGCAACGGCGGCTGCCGCCATACCGGGCATGGCGAAACGGCGATAAGACTTCTGTGCAGGAGCAGCAGGTGCCATGATCGTCGGCTCTGCATCCAGACGAGCGAACATGCGCGCATTGAAGCCTTCACTGACATGCACGTTCAAATCGTCGGAACGCAGCGCATCGCCAATCTGATGATAAAGATTCCAGGTGTCACGTCCGTCTTCCTTGTGCAACGCTGCCAGCGCGACATCGACATGCGCGTCCGACAATTCGTTATCCACAAAAGCGGAGATCTGTTCCCGGGTCAAATTCGTGTTCATTCACTACCTCGAAAAAATTAAGGCTACCCCTGTATTTCCAGCAAAAGCGACTTTTGTTTCACCAACGTTTATCGAGTGCCGTGTCCAACAGCGGCCTTAATTTTTCTGAAATCGCTTCGCGTGCACGGAAAATCCGGCTCCGCACCGTACCGATCGGACAACCCATCGATTCGGCAATTTCGTCGTAACTCAACCCTTCGATCTCTCGCAAGGTAATCGCAGTTCTCAACTCTTCCGGCAATTCGTCCATCGCGATATTCAGCGTCTTGGCGATTTGCTTGGTTGCTAACAGCGACTCCGGTGTATTGATATCTCTTAGGTGATCACCGTCGTCAAAAGTTTCTGCTTCCTCGACGTCGGCCTCGGTGGAGGTCGGCGCCCTTCTTCCCTGTGTGACCAGATAGTTTTTCGCCGTGTTGATCCCTATCCGATACAGCCATGTGTAGAAGGCCGAATCGCCGCGAAACTGCGGCAACGCTCGATACGCCTTGATGAACGCTTCCTGCACCACGTCCTCGGCCTCAGCCTGGTCGCGCACAAGCCGCGAAACAAGTCGCATCAACTTTCGTTGGTATTTGATCACCAGCAGCTCAAAAGCTTTTTTCTCGCCGCGCTGTACACGTTCGACAAGCAGCTGATCAATATCGCGTTCTGTCGTCACTCCCCAATTCCCTTGTTTTGCTGCAACATGCACGCGGTCCGGTTGTTGACTGGCCGAAACATCATAAGTTCCGCAATTCCTACAAATTTACGATGTTTTTACGATTCGTCTGCGCAGCGCGCCGTAATCCATCGACACGCGACCAGTAAGGCCCGAAAACTCTCTTCGCCTACTGCATCCGGCAGAATCGCCAGTATGCTGGTTCTTCCATTTTCATGCCGGAGATGCAGGACCAACAGCCAAGACCATAAAGTCGAAACCGGCAGCAGTCGTACCGGTTCGCCATGCTGATTCACGGAATATTCCGCATCCTGCCGGCCAGGGCCGTCGTTTGTCGATACCGCTTGTAAGCGGATTTGCCCTGTGCCGGAAACATGAATCTCACATACTTTTCCCGACAGCACCGTGCGAAAAAACACATAAGCTGCTACCAAGCAGCAAATACCGCCGACCAGCGTTTTTTCAAGCCCCGGCAATTCGCCCGCTGCACCGCTCACGACGCTGAAACCTGCAAGTAGCACACAGCCACACATCGCCGAAATGGCGAGCGATAACCGGCTGGAACGAGTTACGACGGCGGAAACCGCGATCGACATAGGGCGCAAAGAAAAAATCCGATTGTTCTTGCGAACAATCGGATCGATCAGACCTTGCCGAAGATCAAAGTACCATTGGTACCGCCAAAACCGAAGTTGTTCTTCATGGCGTACTGTATTGGCATTTGACGCGCCGTATTGGCGCAGTAATCAAGATCGCATTCGGGATCCTGATTGAAGATATTGATGGTCGGTGGCGAGATCTGGTGATGCACGGCAAGCACCGTGAAGACCGATTCCAGGCCGCCTGCGCCGCCGAGCAAGTGGCCAGTCATCGACTTGGTCGAATTGACGGTCAGCTTCTTGGCGTGATCACCGAATGCCGCCTTGACTGCGTCCGACTCGTTCTTGTCGCCCAATGGGGTCGACGTGCCGTGCGCGTTCAGATACTGCACCTGATCCGGATTGATTTCCGCATTTTTCAATGCGTTCGCCATGCTGCGGCGCGGGCCATCCATGTTCGGCGCGGTGATGTGATACGCATCGCCGCTCATGCCAAAACCGACCAACTCGGCGTAAATCTTGGCGCCACGAGCTTTTGCGTGTTCGTATTCTTCCAGCACCATCACGCCCGCACCTTCGCCCAGCACGAAGCCATCGCGATCCTTGTCCCAAGGGCGGGAAGCCGTGGCCGGATCGTCATTGCGCGAAGAGAGCGCACGTGCTGCGGCAAAGCCGCCCAGACCCAGCGGAGAAATGGTGGATTCTGCACCGCCGGCAATCATGACATCCGCATCGCCGTACTCGATCATGCGACCGGCCGCGCCGATCGAATGCAAACCGGTGGTACATGCGGTGACGATCGCCAGGTTCGGGCCTTTCAAGCCATACTGGATCGACAGGTGGCCGGAGATCATGTTGATGATAGAGGCCGGCACGAAGAATGGACTGATACGGCGCGGGCCGCGATTGGTCAATTCAGCGTGGGTTTCCTCGATCAGCGGCAGGCCGCCGATGCCGGAACCGACCAGTACACCAATGCGCTCGGCATTCTGTTCGGTGACTTCTAACCCGCTATCGCGCATCGCCTGCATACCTGCAGCGATACCGTAGTGGATGAAGGTATCCATGTGACGCGCTTCTTTACCGGAGATGTAGTCTTCGATATTGAAGTTTTTGACCTCTCCGCCGAAATGCGTGCTGAAGGGAGTCGCATCAAATTTGGTAATGGTGGCAATGCCTGATTTGCCGGCCACGATCGCACCCCAGGTATCGGCAACGTTATTGCCTACTGGTGAAATACAACCAAGACCGGTAACGACAACGCGACGTTTACTCGAGCGGCTCAAGCAGTTCTCCTAGAGTCGTTCAAGCAAGCGCTTAGGCTTTGACGTGTGCCTTGGCGTAGTCAATCGCCTGCTGCACCGTCGTGATTTTTTCTGCTTGTTCGTCAGGGATTTCCATTTCGAACTCGTCTTCGAGCGCCATCACCAGTTCAACGGTGTCGAGCGAATCAGCACCCAGATCGTCAACGAAGGACGACTCGGTTTTGATGTCTGCTTCTGCGACGCCCAGTTGTTCTGCGACGATCTTCTTAACGCGTTGTTCGATATCCGACATGTTTGACTCCAATGAGTGATTACAGAAAGTGCGCGCATTTTAGCAGGTTTGCGCACTGACAATTCACTTTTAACTTTTGTCCTCAAGAAAGAGAAAACACCAGTCAAAAGCACCTAACTTCGATTAGTTCACGTACATTCCGCCGTTGACGTGCAAGGTGGTGCCGGTGATGTAACCGGCCTGCGGCGACGCCAGGAAATTGACCGCTGCAGCGATATCTTCCGGCGCACCGAGGCGTCCCAGCGGAATCTGCTGCAGCAAGGCGGAAGTCTGTTCTTCTCCCAGCACCTTTGTCATGTCGGTGTCGATAAAACCCGGCGCGACACAATTGACAGTGATATTGCGACTGCCGATTTCACGCGCCAGCGCACGGCTCATGCCGGCAACGCCGGCTTTGGCGGCGGCGTAGTTCATCTGGCCCGGATTGCCGGTTGAACCGACTACGGATGTTATGTTGATGATGCGGCCTTGTTTGGCTTTCATCATGCCGCGCAGCACGGCACGCGATAAACGGCCGACAGCGGTCAGGTTGGTCGCGATGACCTTGTCCCACTCTTCGTCCTTCATGCGCATGGCGAGCTGGTCCTGCGTGATGCCGGCATTGTTGACCAAGATGCTCACGGCGCCGAATTCCTTCTGGACCTCGTCGATCACGGCTGCGCAGCGCTCCGCATCATTGACGTCCAGCACGATGCCCTTGCCTTGCGCCCCGAGGTATTCCGAGATTGCCGCAGCACCTGCTTCCGAGGTGGCGGTACCGATGACCTTGGCGCCGCTGTCCGCCAGCGATTTGGCGATGGCACGACCGATGCCACGCGAAGCGCCGGTCACCAGCGCGATTTGGCCTTCAAGATTTTTTGTCGTCATTTCAAAGTCTCCAGAACCGTATTCAGCGATGCCTGATCGATGATGGCGTGACCGGTCAGTTCGCCATTGATGCGTTTGGTCAGGCCGGCCAGTACCTTGCCAGGGCCGCATTCGACGATGTCGCGCACGCCCATCTCGGCCATTTTCTGCACCGACTCTACCCAGCGCACCGGATTGGCCGCCTGGCGTACCAACGCATCCTTGATCGAATCCACATCATTGACGATGGCGACGTCTACGTTGTTGATCAACGGGATTTTCGGCGCACTGAAATTCAAATCTGCCAGATATTCGCGCAGGCGATCTGATGCTGGCTTCAGCAGCGAGGAATGGAAAGGCGCGGATACCGGCAGCGGTAATGCGCGCTTGGCGCCCTTTGCCTTGGCCGCTTCGCAGGCGCGCTCGATCGCAGCCTTGTGGCCAGCGATCACGACTTGCGCCGGCGCATTGAAATTGACTGCTTCGACGACTTCGCCTTGCGCCGCTTCCGCACAGGCAGCCAGCACATCGGCGTCGCTTAATCCGAGAATCGCCGCCATGCCGCCCCGCCCGACTGGTACGGCTTCCTGCATGACCTTGGCGCGAAAGCGCACGAGTGGCACCGCGTCCTTGAATGCGATCACACCGGCGGCAACGAGCGCTGAATATTCACCCAAACTGTGGCCGGCAACGACTGAAGGCTTCGGCCCACCGGCATCCAGCCAGGCGCGATACATCGCGACCGCCGCGGTCAGCATCACCGGTTGCGTATTGGTGGTCAGGTCGAGATCTTCCTTCGGACCTTCGGCAATCAACTTGGCCAAATCGAACTGCAGTGCAACAGACGCTTCTGCCAGCGTCTGTTGCACGACCGCGTTGTCCGCGAAACCGTTCAGCATGCCGACGGCTTGCGATCCCTGTCCAGGGAAGACAAATGCAAAATTGCTCATACGCTTTTCGTTGAATAAGAAAGGAGGGAATTACATGCGCACCAGCGCGGCGCCCCAGGTGAAGCCGCCGCCTACGCCTTCCATCATGACATTCTGGCCGGCCTTGATGCGGCCGTCACGCACACCGGTGTCCAGCGCGAGCGGGATCGATGCTGCAGAAGTATTGCCGTGCTGATCGACGGTGACAATCATCTTTTCCATGTCCATGCCGAGCTTTTTCGCCGTGCCCTGCATGATGCGGATGTTGGCCTGATGCGGCACGATCCAGTCGAGCTCCGACGCATCCATTTTTGCCGCCTGCAAGGCTTCATTCGCCACCTTGTCGAGCAGACCGACTGCGAGCTTGAAAACCGCTTGGCCGTCCATGTACATGAAGGCACTGCCTTCGATCGCGCCGTTACTGATCTTGCCCGGTCCGCACAGGATGTCGCCGTGATGACCATTCGCATGCAGCTTGGTTGCCAGCACGCCCGGTTCGTTCGAGGCCGACAACACCACTGCTCCGGCCCCGTCGCCGAACAATACACAGGTCGTGCGGTCCTTGAAGTCGACAATACGCGAGAATACTTCGGCACCAATCACCAGCACGTTCTTGTGCGAACCTGACTTGATGAAGTTGTCGGCGGTCGACAGCGCATAGACGAAACCGCTGCACACCGCTTGCACGTCGACGGCGGCACAGTCGTTGGTGATGCCGAGCTTGCGCTGCACGACGCAGGCGGTGCTTGGAAAACCGCCGAAGAAATCGGGCGTGGAGGTCGCAAGGACGATCAGATCGATGTCGTTTGGCGCCAGCTTCGCCATCTCGAGCGCGCGCTTGGCAGCTTCGACGGCGAGATCGCTCGATTGCACATCTGGAGCAGCATAGTGGCGCGCGGCAATGCCGCTGCGCGAAACAATCCATTCGTCGGAAGTTTCAACACCCTGTGTTGCAAGCTGATCAGCCAGTTGCTGATTGGTGACGCGATTGGGCGGCAGATAGCTGCCGGTACCGGTAATTTTGCTATAGAGAGTCATGCGGTTTTCTGTTCTATTTGTTCTGATGCGCCAAGCTCGCCCGGCGTTGCCGCCGCTTGCGGCATGAAATCGGCGATCTTCGTGGAAATGCCAGCCAACACATCGTGCTTGACGGCCTCGAATGCGCGCCTGATCGCCCATTGATAACCGTATGCATCTGCGCCGCCGTGGCTCTTGAAGACCAAGCCGCGCAAGCCGAGCAGGCAGCCGCCATTGTAGCGGGAAGGATTCAGCCGTTGCGAGATTGCTTTCAACGCACCGCGCGCGATCAATGCGCCCAGCATGTTCAGCGGGCTGCGCTTGAATTCTGTGGTCAGTACACTCTTGACGAAACGCCCCAAGCCTTCGGACGCCTTCAGCGTGACGTTGCCGACAAAACCATCGCATACAACGATGTCCGTCGTGCCTTTGAAGATGTCATCGCCTTCGACGTTACCGTAGAAGTTCAGCACGCCCTTTTGATGGTCCGCGCGCAGCAATTCAGCCGTCTGCTTGACGACATCGTTGCCCTTGATGTCTTCTTCGCCGACGTTCAGCAGGCCGACTGAAGGCTTGGCCTTGTTCTCGACAGCGGATACCAGCGCCGAACCCATCAAGGCGAACTGATGCAGATGCTGCGGTTCGCAATCGACATTGGCGCCAAGGTCCAGCATGTAGGTCGGACCATCTTTTTGATTAGGGAGAATGCTGCAGATCGCAGGGCGGTCGACGCCGGGCATGGTCTTCAGCACATAGCGGGAAATCGCCATCAGAGCGCCGGTATTGCCGGCGGAAACGCTGGCTTGCGCCTGACCATCCTTGACGAGGTTGATTGCCACGCGCATCGAAGAATCCTTCTTGCGACGCAGCGCCACTTCCAGCGCGTCGTCCATTTCGACGACTTCAGTCGCCTGCACGATGGACAGCCGGGGATGATCGATCGCCTTGTGCTTCTTCAGTTCGGCAACAAGCTGCGCTTCGATGCCGACGAGGATCAACTCGGCATCCGGCTCGCTTTCGACGAATGCGATTGCGGCGGGAATGGTGACTGCAGGACCGTGATCACCGCCCATGCAATCAATGGAAATTTTGATTGTCATTGTTTTGACTCAGTGCCCTGACCCGGACGCATTATGAAGCCAGATCAGCTTGATTCAAAATGACGCAATACGTTTGCATACGAAAAAACGGCGCGAAGTGTTGCACTGCCGCGCCGCTTTCTATGGCTGAAACAGCCGATTACTCGTCGTTCTTGGTTTTCAGGACTTTACGGCCGCGATAAAAGCCGTTCGGGCTGATGTGGTGACGCAGATGCGTTTCGCCGGTGGTCGGCTCAACGCTCGTCTGCGGCGCAACCAGGAAGTCGTGCGAACGATGCATACCGCGCTTCGACGGCGATTTTTTGTTTTGCTGAACAGCCATGATAACTACTCCTAAACCTTAAGTTTCAAAATTTTAACACAGCCAATCTGCAAAACTGCACATCAGCAATTCCTGCCGCAGCAAACTGACATTCGTCAGCTTTTCTGCTTGATATTCTTCAGCACATCGAAAGGCGATGGCTGTTTACGCTCATTCACTGCATCGAGCGCCGTCGTGTCAGGACACACTTCATGTCGCGGCGACAGCGGCAAAGCCAACAAGGCTTCGTCTTCGACCAGCTCCATCACGTTCATCGTCTTGCTGCCGACGATGACATCAATCGTATCGTCTGCAATCGCCTCCTCGATCTCGTCGGCCTGCTCCTCGCTTTTCGCGAGCACCAGAATCGATTCCGAATCGAAAGAATAATCGTACGGCGTCATGCAGCGCTGACACATCACTTGCACGGTGCCAGCAACCGACATCGTCAACTGCGCATACCCCAGCGCATTGACGCCACCTACCAGAGACCAGTGCAAAGAGGTGGCAGGCCGGACGCAATCGGCCGCCAATCGTTTCAGATCTGCAACCGCCGTTTCTCCTTCCAGCCGCTCTTTCAGGCGACAGAATTCAAAAGCATCGATGACGAGAGCGCTCATATACCTGCCTGACGTGCCGACCCCGGAAAACCTGCGATAATAACAGGCTTTTTCTTTATTCGTCAAAGCCTTAGCGCCTTTTTGTTGAGCGCTCGTTCAAAAAACGTCAAACCATGTCTTTTTCGACTTCAGTCCCACGCCTGATCCTTGGTTCCAGTTCGGTTTACCGCCGGGAGTTGCTTGCCCGCCTGCGGCTGCCTTTCGAGACAATGACGCCGGACATCGACGAAACTCCTCTTACGGGGGAAAGTCCCGAAGCGACCGCATGCCGACTGGCGCGTGAAAAAGCCGTAGCGATCGCCAAGCGTGTGCCGGGCGCGATCGTGATCGGCTCGGATCAGGTTGCCACGCTGGACGGCGAACAAATCGGCAAGCCGGGCAACCACGACAAAGCACTGCGGCAACTACAGAAAATGCGCGGCCGCGAAGTAGTTTTTCATACTGCGTTATGCCTGCACGACGGCCGCTCAAGTGCAGCGTTGCCATGTCAGCTCGACAACATCCAGACTTTCGTTCGTTTTCGCGATCTGCCAGATCACGAGCTCGAGG
>DATAHI010000256.1:0-8972 GCA_036263255.1 Oxalicibacterium sp.
ATCCGCGACGAGCTGAAGAAGAAACAGTGAGGAAGAAACGCGCAGCAGCGTGCAGCAAGGCCAGCTTAAGTCCGTCCCTTGAGCTGGCTCATCTGTAACAGTCCGCGGCGATTTGCCTCGTACACGGCAGCGCCGCGCGAATGCACGGAAAGCTTGTCGTAAATATTCTTGATGTGGGTCTGCACGGTTCCGACAGACAACGCCAGTTCGCGCGCCACATCGCTGTAGCTGTCGCCGCGCGCGATGAGTTCCAGGATCGAGGTTTCGCGTTTGGTCAGGAACACCGGCGGCTCTCCGCTGGCCGCACCGATTGCCGTTTCCTTGCTTGCTTCCCCTTTTGCGCCACGCATGCGCGCCAATACCTTGCGAGCGATGGAAGGACTGATCGGCGAACCGCCTGCATGCAGATCCAGCAATGCGCGTGCAATGTCGGGACGGCCCGCATCCTTCAGCAGATAAGCAGACGCGCCGGCCTCGATGCTGTCGAGCACACTGTCTTCGTCGCTCGACACGGTAATGACCATGATGCCGCAATGCGGATGGGTCAATGCGCAAAAGCGGATGACGTCGATGCCTGAGCCGTCCGGCAAGCCCAGATCGACCAGCAGGATGTCCGGCGCCTGTCGTTTCAGGAATTCGGTTGCGGTCTGCACGCTATCCAATGCGTCCAGCAGTTGCAATGCCGGTTCCTTTTCAATGGCAAGGCCCAGGCTGCGGCGCGTAACGGCATCGTCTTCGACGAGCAGAACAGTGATGCGTTTTTCAGCTTGTTGCGACATGTTGTTCCCGTATTCTTCTGGCGACGGCCTGATGCAGAACCGCCGCGATTTTTTGTTTTATACCATAGCGTCGCGTGCTACAGCGTCAAACGCACATCAAACCGGATTATCGATATCGATGAATTGGTGGCGAATGCCGAAGTGTTGCGCCAGATGTACGCCAAGTGCCTGTACACCGTAGCGTTCGGTCGCGTGATGACCGCAAGCGAGATAGGCAACGCCGCTTTCCCGCGCAAGATGCACGGTGGGTTCCGAAATCTCCCCGCTCAAATACACTGACACGCCTGCATCGATCGCTTCTCCCAACATGCTCTGCGCCGCGCCGGTGCACCACCCTATCCGGCCAACGGGCTGGGTTGCATCACCGATCACAAGCGGAGCGCGGCCCAAGCGCTGTTCGACCAGCCGCGCCAGATCGCCGACCGTTCGCACCGACGCATCGGCGTGCCCCAGCCAACCCAGATCGTTTTCGCCGAAGCGGCCATCGGCCTGCAGACCTAGCTCACGTGCAAGCTGCGCGTTGTTGCCGAATTCGGCATGCATGTCGAGCGGCAAATGATAGGCGAACAGATTGATATCGTTTTCAAGCAGCAGTTTCAGACGGCGCTGCTTTTGTCCGATCACCCGCATGTCCTCGCCACGCCAGAAGTAACCGTGATGCACAAGAATCGCATCGGCCCCTTCTTCGATGGCGGCTTGCAGCAGGGCCGCGCTGGCCGTCACACCGCTGACGATGTAGCCGATCTCCGCGCGCCCCTCGACTTGCATGCCGTTTGGGCAATAATCCCGAAAACGGGTAATATCGAGCGTCTTCGCAAGATAGTCGGCAAGCTCGCCGGTCTCGATTGTTTTTTGACTCATTCCATACCCTTATGCGACGCCTCTGGTTGTTGTTCGCGCAAACCGTTACGGTCGGTCTCGCGATCCTGTTCATTGTAACGACCCTCAAACCTGAATGGGCTGCCGCCATGCTCGGCAGCAACAAGCTGCATGGCACGACGTCTGTCCCGATGCTGGAGGCTCCGCCGAACGCCGCTCCGGTGCAAAATTCCTATCGTGCTGCTGCCGCGCATGCCATGCCCTCGGTGGTCAACGTATTCACCAGCAAGACGCCGCCACGTCCGCAAAATCCGCTGCTGAACGATCCCTTCTTCCGCAAGTTTTTCGGCGACCGTTTCGACGATCAGGACGAAAGACAGATCAGCCTGGGTTCGGGCGTTATCGTCAGTTCCCACGGCTACATTCTGACCAATAACCACGTGGTCGAAGCCGCCGACGAAATCGAGGTCGCGCTGGCTGACGGCCGCAAGGCATCGGCCAAGGTCGTCGGCGCCGACCCTGAAACCGATCTGGCCGTCATCAAGATCGATCTCGATAACTTGCCTGCGATCACACTTGGTCGCGTGGAAGACGCGCGTGTCGGCGACGTAGTGCTGGCAATTGGCAATCCGTTCGGCGTCGGCCAGACGGTGACGATGGGCATCATCTCCGCGCTGGGCCGCAACCATCTCGGCATTCTTGATGCGTTCGAAAATTTCATCCAGACGGACGCTGCGATCAACCCCGGCAATTCGGGCGGTGCGTTGATTGATGCCAACGGCAACCTGCTCGGCATCAACACCGCGATTTATTCGCGCAGCGGCGGCTCGCTGGGCATCGGCTTTGCGATCCCGGTCACCACCGTGAAATCGGTGATGGATGCGATCATCAAGGATGGGCAGGTAATTCGCGGCTACATCGGCGTCGAACCACAGGACATCACGCCGGAACTTGCCGAGAGCTTTGGTCTGAAGAAAAGCAACGGCGCCATCATTGCGGGCGTCCTGAAAGGCGGCCCGGCAGATAAGGCCGGTATCCGTCCGGGCGACATCCTGGTGTCCGTCAATGACAAACCGGTGGTCGACATGTCTGAAATGCTGAATGACATCGCGCAATTGAAGCCCGGCAGCAAGGCGAAGATCGTCGTACTGCGCAACAATCAGGAAGCAAGCTATACGGTGATCGTCGGCAAGCGGCCGAAGGCACAGCCGCGTCCCGCAGAAGACGATCAGGAATAGCGACATGCATCTGCGCGACCTGACTCAGTTCCTCGCTGAACTATCGGAGAACAACAATCGCGCCTGGTTCGTGATGAACAAACCGCGCTACGACATCCTGCGCGCGGAGTTCCTTGAACTGGTAACGGGTCTGATACGCGAGATCGCGAAGTTCGATCCGGCCGTCGCCGACTGCAATCCGAAGAAGGCGCTATTCCGCATCAACCGCGATATGCGCTTCTCACGTGAAAAGATCCCCTACAAGACGCACTTCTCGGCGGCGATTACCGCAAGTGGTCTGAAGAAACCCAGTCAGGGTGGTGGCCCCGCCTATTACTTTCACATTGATGAAAAAGGCCTGCTGCTGTTCGCCGGCGGCGAATACATGCCGCCGTCGGATCGCCTGCGCGCGATCCGCCAACGCATCATCGACGACCCGGACGGCTTTGCGAAGCTGCTGAAAAATCGAAAGTTGAAACAGACCTACGGCGACCTGCAGCAGGAAGGCAAGCTGACGCGTCCACCAAAGGGCTATGACGCCGATCTGCCCCACATCGAATACATCAAGCTGAAGAGCTTCATCGTGTGGCAGGAAATGCCGGCAATGAAAATGACAGGTTCGCTGGAAAAAACGGTGCTGACCGGATTCCGCGATGCTTGGCCACTAGTCGAGTGGCTGCGCAGTATCAAGTAAGCGCTTAGGCAGAGACTATATCGACTCTGATTCGGCAGGTACCTGCGTTGCCTTCACAAACATCGGCGCCACCAACAAGCCTATCTCATACAGAAGACACAGCGGCACGGCGAGGAGTAGCTGGCTCATCACATCTGGCGGCGTGACGACCGCGGCAACGACAAATGCGCCGACGATCACATATGGGCGTATCGCCCGCAATTTTTGCACCGACACCAGCCCCATGCGTACCAGCACAATTACAACGATCGGCACTTCGAACGTGAGGCCGAATGCAACGAACATCGTCATTACGAAGCCGAAATAGCTATCGATATCCGGCGCGACCGAGATCGAATGCGGCGCAAAGTTGTTGATGAAGTGGAAAATGACGCCGAACACCATGAAGTAGCAAAACGCGACACCCGCCACAAACAACAAGGACGACGAAATGACCAAGGGTGCAATCAGTCGTTTTTCGTGCGCGTACAAACCCGGCGCGATAAACGCCCATAGCTGATACAGCACCCACGGCAGGGCGATAATGAAGGCCACCAGCATGGTGACTTTGATCGGAATCAGGAACGGCGTGATCACACCAGTGGCGATCATCTTGCTGCCTTGCGGCAGCGCGCTAATCATTGGATACGCCAGCAAGTCGTAGATCGCGCCCGCGCCCGGCTTCCACGCCAACAAGAGAAACACCGCAATCACTGCAATCGATGCTTTCATCAAACGGCTACGCAACTCGATCAGGTGCGAGATGAATGATTCCTCGTTGCCGAGCGTCTTGTTGTCGTCAGTCATGGAAAATCACGAGGATGGCTGGCATGAGCAAAGGATGCATCAATGAAAGAACGTCGCCTTGCTCTTGCTTGCGGTTCCGTAGCGTGCCATGCGCGCAGCGCCTGAAATCACGCGCGAACGATGATTGGCCTGGCGCTTGTACCAAGAGGGAAGCGCCGTCGTATGCGCCAGTTTCTTCTTGCGGAAATTTTTTGCCTTGACCGGAATCTGATCGATGCCGGGCGGATCCATCAACGGATTGCGTTGCGTATCGCCCCCGCGCAGCGCCGCATGCAAGTCGTTTTCGGTTTCGGCCACGCTTTGCGCGATGCTGCGCTCCATGTTGCCGGCCGCTTCACGAATGTCTTGATGCATTTTGCGCAGTTCATCCAGTTCCATTTCGCGACTGACTTCCGCCTTCACATCATTGATGTAGCGCTGCGCGCGGCCAAACAGCGTGCCCGCCATGCGCGCCACCTTAGGCAGCTTCTCGGGGCCGATGAATACGAGCGCGGCAGCGCCAATGATGGCGAGTTTGGAAAAGGCGATGTCGATCATGGCAAAAGCCTTTCGTGCGCCGGCCCGCCGTCACGGCGAACCGGACGCGCGAAAATCAGCTATTCGACTTCTCTTTGACTTCGACGTCGACGGTGCTCTTATCGGCGACTTGCGAGGGTGCAGATTGCTGATGCACGGACTTCTCTTCCCCATCCCGCATGCCGTCCTTGAAGCCCTTCACCGCCTTACCAAGATCCGAGCCGATATTGCCGATCTTCTTGGTGCCGAATACCAGCATGACGATGACCAGAACGATCAGCCAGTGCCAGATGCTAAATGAACCCATCATTTTCTCCTTGGGACTTCTGTCCGATCAGTGAATTGCTCAGCTCAGCGCTGTCCGCGCCACGGACGCGGTCCGCCGAGTACGTGCATGTGCAAATGGTACACCTCCTGCCCGCCTTCCGGTCCGGTATGGAAAGTGGTCTTGAAGCCCCCCGCCGGTGTACCGTCGGTATCGCGACGGAATCCACAGCCCTGCTCGGCAGCGAGTTTAGGTGCGAGCAGCGACATGCGCCCGACCAGAGCTGCATCCTCTGGTGCGCATTCGGCCAGCGAAGCGATATGTTTCTTCGGCACAATCAACAGATGCATGGGCGCAGCCGGATTAATGTCGTGGAAGGCCAGCATCTCTTCATCTTCGTACACCACCTTAGCAGGAATTTGCTTGGCGGCGATCTTGCAGAAAATACAGTTATCCAAAACGAGCTCCATCGAGTGAAGGGAAGCAGATTGCGCTCAATCCTTGCGAGCGGCTTTTTCTTCCAGACCGGACAAGCCTTCGCGACGCGCCAACTCGTTCAGCACATCCTGCGGCTGCAAATCGAATTGCGCCAGCATCACCAGCGAATGAAACCACAAATCGGCGCACTCATACAGCACCTTTGACGCATCGCCTTGCGCGCGTGCATCCTTCGCCGCCATCACGGTTTCGGTCGCCTCTTCACCGATCTTTTTCAGGATCGCATCGTCGCCCTTGGAAAACAGACGCGCGACGTAGGACTTGTCCGGATCGCCGCCGTTGGCCGGCTTGCGCGATTCGATCACTTCGGCCAGTCGTTGCAGGATGTCGCTCATCGCCTTGCCCTTATTTCTTGTAGATGTCGTCGGGATTCTTCAGCACCGGCTCGACCGCCTGCCAGTCGCCGCCCTGCGCGTCGCCTTCGAGCTTCTGGAAAAAGCAGGAATGCCGGCCGGTGTGGCAGGCAACGCCGCCGGCTTGCTCGACCTTCAGCAACACCACGTCTTCATCGCAATCGAGGCGCACTTCGTGCACCTTCTGCGTGTGGCCCGATTCCTCGCCCTTGTGCCACAGCTTCTTGCGCGAACGGCTCCAATACACCGCCTCGCCGGTTTCCACCGTGCGCGCGAGCGCTTCGCGATTCATCCACGCGAACATCAGCACGTCGTTGCTGCCGACTTCCTGTGCAATGACTGGGACCAGACCGTGTTCGTCCCATTTGATCTTGTTCAGCCACTTGGCGTTGACGCTCATGCCAGCCTCATCGGGATGCCTTGTTCAGCCATGAAGCGCTTGGCTTCCGGCACGGTATGCTGGCCGTAATGGAAGATGCTGGCGGCCAGCACCGCATCCGCATGTCCCTGCTTCACACCATCGGCCAGATCCTGCAAACCGCCGACGCCGCCCGAGGCGATGACCGGAATACGGATCGCATCCGATACCGCACGCGTCAACGGCAAATCAAAACCGGACTTGGTGCCGTCGCGATCCATGCTGGTCAGCAGGATTTCACCCGCGCCCAGGCTTTCCATCTTTTTCGCCCATTCGACCGCGTCGAGACCGGTCGCCTTGCGCCCACCGTGCGTGAAGACTTCCCAGCGGCCATCAGCCGATTTCTTCGCGTCGATCGCGACGACGATACATTGCGAACCATATTTCTGCGCTGCGTCTGCCACCAGTTGTGGATTGCTGATCGCCGAGCTATTGACGCTGATCTTGTCAGCGCCCGCATTCAGCAGACGGCGCACATCTTCGACACTGCGCACGCCACCGCCGACGGTGAGCGGAATAAAGACTTGCGAGGCGACCGACTCGATGATGTTCAGCATCAGGTCGCGCCCGTCCGAGGTCGCCGTGATGTCGAGGAAGGTAATCTCGTCCGCGCCCTGCTCGTCGTAACGGCGCGCAATTTCTACCGGATCGCCGGCGTCGCGCAGCTCGAGAAAATTAATGCCCTTGACGACGCGACCTGCAGTCACGTCGAGACACGGGATGATGCGCTTTGCAAGGGTCATTCGTCTGTTTCCGCTTCCGCTGACGCTTCCGGATCGAAGCCGCTCAATTCGTCGGCGCGCGCCTGTGCGGAGCGTAGATCCAGTGTACCTTCGTAGATCGAGCGGCCGCAGATCACGCCTTCGATGCCTTCATCCTGCACCGCGCACAAGGCTTCCACGTCCTTCACGCTGTGCACGCCGCCCGACGCGATGACAGGAATCGTCATGCTTTGCGCAAGTTTCACCGTAGCTTCGATATTCACGCCGCCCATCATGCCGTCGCGGCCGATATCGGTATAGACAATGGATTCGCAGCCGTAGTCCTCGAACTTCTTGGCCAGGTCGATCACTTCGTGGCCGGAAAGCTTGCTCCAGCCGTCGGTCGCGACCTTGCCGTCCTTCGCATCGAGGCCGACGATGATCTGGCCCGGAAAGGCGCTGCACGCGTCATGCAAGAAGCCGGGATTCTTCACCGCCGCGGTGCCGATGATGATGTAGCTCAAGCCGTCATCCAGATAGCGTTCGATCGTATCGAGATCGCGAATCCCGCCGCCCAACTGCACGGGAATTTCATCAATACCATGTTGCTCTGCATAATCGCGCACTGCTTGCAGGATCGCTTTCACTGCCGCTTCATTCTTCGGCTTGCCGGCAAAAGCACCGTTCAGGTCCACTAAATGCAGGCGACGCGCGCCTTGCGCCAGCCAATGGCGCGCCATGTCGGCCGGGTCTTCGGAGAAAACGGTCGCCTGGTCCATATCGCCCTGTTTCAGGCGAACGCAATGACCGTCCTTGAGATCGATGGCGGGAATGAGCAGCATGGGTCGTTCAGTGTTGGTTGAAGGAGAAGGTGGAAAGCGAATGCTTAAGGATTCCAGTGTACGAAATTCTTGTATAGCTGCAGGCCAGCACCGGCACTTTTTTCCGGATGAAATTGGGTAGCGAAGATATTGTCGCGGGCGATGGCGCTGCAAAATGGTGCACCGTAGGGTGTTTCGCCGGCGACATGCGAACGTTCCGCCGGGACCGCATAGTAACTGTGCACGAAATAAAAATAGCTGTCATCGGCGATGCCGTTCCACAGCGCATGGGACAGCGACTGATGCACGCGGTTCCAGCCCATTTGCGGCACCTTGAAGCGCGAACCGTCTTCCTGTACCTGGCCTTCGAGGTGGAAGCGCACGACATTGCCCCCGAACAGACCAAGTCCCGGCGTATCGCCTTCCTCGCTCCAGTCGAACATCATCTGCTCGCCGACGCATACGCCGAACAGTGGCTTGCTGCGCGCAGCTTCCAGCACGGCGTCCTGCACACCAGATTCGCGCAGTGAGCGCATGCAATCGGGCATCGCGCCCTGCCCTGGCAGCACAACGCGGTCGGCCGCACGAATATCAGCTGCGTCGCCGGAAATGCGCACATCGGCTTCCGGCGCTACTTTCAGCAGGGCCTGCGCCACCGAGCGCAGGTTACCCATGCCGTAATCCACTACCACGATCTTGTTCATGTGATGCGTCAGAAGTCGATACTTACAGACTGCCCTTGGTCGATGGAATCGTACCCGCCGCGCGCGGATCGAGCTCCGCCGCCATGCGCAGCGCGCGGCCGAAAGCCTTGAATACGGTCTCGCACTGATGATGCGCATTCTCGCCGCGCAGGTTATCGATGTGCAGTGTGACCAGCGCGTGATTGACAAAGCCGTGGAAGAATTCGCTGGTCAGGTCCACATCGAAAGCGCCGATCATTGAGCGCTTGAACGGCACGTGGAATTCGAGCCCCGGCCGGCCGGAAAAATCGATGACCACACGTGACAGCGCTTCATCCAGCGGCACATAAGCGTGGCCATAGCGGCGGATGCCTTTCTTGTCGCCGATCGCCTTCGCAAATGCCTGACCCAGCGTGATACCG
>DATAHI010000257.1:0-2390 GCA_036263255.1 Oxalicibacterium sp.
GGACGAGTTTCGATACGCTGCTGGCCGAAATCCTGCTGTGGTTGCTGATCATCCTGCTGATGGTGTGGTCCATTGGCGTCGTAATGATCTACAACGTTACCGGCAAGTTCGCCAACGAGCCGTATGACGTCGTCCTGGCGAACAACGCACAGGCGCTGGCTAATCTGGTTGGCTTCAGTGCCGGCCGCATCACCATCAACCTGCCGCGCGCGGCGCGCGAGATTCTGGTCACCGACTCGCAGGACAAGGTCTATATCCAGATCATCGACGCGCATGGTGTGCTGCTGGTCGGCGATGACGTCATTCCCTGGGTGCCGCACGCGGAAAACGTCTTGCTCGACAAGGTATTTTTGCGCGACGACGAGATCGGCGACGAGGATGTGCGTGTTGCCTGGCTGTTCAAGCGTGTGACGCCGGACGCCGAGCCTTTGCTGGTGCAGGTTGCGGAAACCCGGCACAAGCGCAGCGGGATGGCGGCGCGCATCGTGTCTTCCGTCATCGTGCCGCAATTCGTCATCGTGCCGATTGCTGTGCTGCTCATCTACTTTGCCGTCTCGCGCGGGGTGACACCTTTGCATCGGCTGCAGGATGAGTTGCGACAGCGCCGTCCCAGCGACCTGACGCCGATCAGCCTGAAAAACATTCCGGCGGAGATTCGTCCGCTGATCGAGGCGCTTAACCAGACCATGGAGCAGCTTGACGAGAGCCTGTCCGAGCAGCGCCGCTTTGTCGCCGATGCTGCGCACCAGCTCAAGACGCCGCTGACCGGCTTGCGCACGCAGGCGGAGCTCGCGCTGCGCGAGGCGAGTCCGGAGCGCATGCAGATGCGCGTGAAGCAGATGTTGAATGCGGTCGAGCGGCTGGCCGACATGACGCAGAAGCTGCTGGTGCTGGCGCGTGCCGAAGCCTTGAGTGAACACAGCGCCCTGATGGAACAGGTCGATCTGGCTACGCTGGTTCCCGAGGTCGCGCGTGAGTGGGCGCCCTACGCGATGAATAAGCAGATCGGCCTGTCCTTCGAAAATTTCAGCGCAGTCTGTTGCGTACGCGGCAACGCGCGATTGCTGCATGAGCTGTTTGCCAATCTCATCGACAACGCTATTCGTTACACCCCTGAAGGCGGTAGCGTCGCTATCCTGATCGATCAGCAGGACGGCTTGCATGTGGATATTGAAGACAGCGGCATCGGCATTCCCGCTGAGGAGCGCGACAAGGTGTTCGACCGCTTCTACCGCGTACTCGGCACTCACACCGACGGCAGCGGCCTCGGTCTTCCCATCGTCAAGGAAATTGCGGCACTGCACCATGCGGACATTGCACTGCACGATTCCGTGCTCGGCGGCATCCAGGTGCGCGTGACCTTTCGCGACGTAAGTCCTTAGTAAGTTCGTCCGCCTAGCATGCACAGCGTCCGGAAATATTCGGATTGCATGTCTATGCTTGGTATGCAAGATAACAATTACTAGGAGGAACCATCATGGCCGAACCCAGCAGTGGCGCCATTACCAAGGAGGAGCGGAAGGTCATCTTCGCTTCGTCGCTCGGCACCGTATTCGAGTGGTACGACTTTTATCTCTACGGTTCGCTGGCGGCCATCATCAGCAAGCAGTTCTTTTCCGGCGTCAACGAGACGGCAGCCTTCATCTTCGCCTTGCTCGCCTTCGCTGCCGGCTTCGCGGTGCGTCCCTTCGGTGCCATCATCTTCGGTCGCCTCGGCGACATGATCGGTCGCAAGTACACCTTCCTCGTCACCATCCTGATCATGGGCATGTCTACCGCCATCGTCGGTATGCTGCCCAATTACGAGGCCATCGGCGTTGCGGCACCGGTCATCCTGATCGTGCTGCGGCTGCTGCAGGGCCTTGCGCTCGGCGGCGAGTACGGCGGTGCTGCCACCTACGTGGCCGAGCATGCGCCGCATGGCAAGCGCGGCCTGTTCACCAGCTGGATTCAGACCACGGCGACGCTGGGCCTGTTCATGTCGCTGCTGGTTATCCTCGCCTGCCGCGAGATCTTGGGCAAGGAGTTCGAGGTCTGGGGCTGGCGCATTCCTTTCCTGATCTCGATCCTGCTGCTGGTGGTGTCGGTCTATATCCGCATGCAGCTGAACGAGTCGCCGGTGTTCCTGCGCATGAAGGAAGAAGGCAAGGCCTCGAAGGCGCCGCTGACCGAATCGTTCGCGCGCTGGGACAACGGCAAGGTCGTGCTGCTCGCACTGCTCGGCGCGACCGCGGGCCAGGCGGTGGTGTGGTACTGCGGCCAGTTCTACGCGTTGTTCTATCTCACCCAGGTGCTGAAGATCGAGTCGGTCACCGCGAACCTGCTGATCGCCGGGGCGCTGCTGATCGGCACGCCGTTCTTCGTCGTGTTCGGCGCGCTGTCCGATCGCA
>DATAHI010000258.1:0-2165 GCA_036263255.1 Oxalicibacterium sp.
GGACAATGGCGCGCGGCTGGAAGAAATGCGCAAGACGGTCGACGAGAAGCTGCACGCGACGCTGGAACAGCGTTTGGGCGAATCTTTCAAGCTCGTTTCCGATCGTCTGGAAAAAGTGCATCAGGGCCTGGGCGAAATGCAGCAACTCGCGATCGGCGTCGGCGATCTGAAGCGCGTGCTGACGAACGTGAAAACGCGCGGCACCTGGGGCGAAGTGTAGCTGGAAATGCTGCTCGAACAATTGCTGACCCCGGATCAGTACGCGAAGAATGTCGAAACAATTCCGAATTCCGGCGCGCGCGTTGAATTCGCAGTGCGCCTGCCGGGCAAGGACGAAGCGCAGGTGTGGATGCCGATCGACGCCAAGTTTCCTAAGGAGCAGTACGAGCGTCTTGCAGAAGCCGCCGAACATGCCGATCACGATGGCGTGGTGGCCGCTGGCAAGGAGCTGGAACTTGTCATTCGCGGTGAAGCGAAAAAGATTGCAGAGAAATATCTGTCACCGCCGCTCACAACCGATTTCGCGATTCTGTTTCTGCCTACGGAAGGTTTGTATGCGGAGGTCATGCGACGCCCGGGTTTGGCCGACGAACTGCAACGCAATTGCCGCGTCAGCATTGCCGGACCATCGACGCTGTCTGCCTTGTTGAATAGTTTGCAGATGGGATTCCGCACACTGGCATTGGAAAAGCGTTCGTCCGAAGTGTGGCAAGTATTGGGCGCGGTGAAGACCGAGTTCGGCAAGTTCGGCGACGTATTGTCAGCAACAAAGGCGACGCTGGAACGCGCGGCGAAGAATATCGAGCAAGCCGAGACGCGCACGCGCCAGATGTCACGTAAGCTGAAGTCGGTCGAGGCCTTGCCAAGCGAAGCCGCGCAGCAATTGCTGGGCGCGGATCTGCTGGGCGACCTGACTGACGACACGTAGGCGTTCGAAACGCTGCGGCCTTCGGCAGCGTTTTGCGAATCATGATAAATTCACGCAGTCGATGAACGGCATAAGCAGTTCATCGCAAGTTCTCGGGGCGGGGTGCGATTCCCCACCGGCGGTAATGACTTCTTGTCTAGCCCGCGAGCGCTCGAAGAATGATGCCTGGCTGTTCCGCGCATCGTTCACGAGGTCAGCAGACCCGGTGTGATCCCGGGGCCGACGGTATAGTCCGGATGATAGAGAACGGAATGACGTGCGTCCGCATTGCGGATCGTATGCGCTATCATTCCTGTACGCCCCTGTTATGTACCTTTTTCCGACAGGAGCTTCACATGCAACATCCCATCGATATCAAAAGTAAGTCAGCCGCGCGCCGCATCGCGTTTGTGCAATCCAGCTGGCACAAGGATATCGTCGACCAGAGCCGCATCGCATTCGTCGCCGAGATGGCAGCGCGCGGTCATGCCGCTGACAGCATTGATTTCTTTGAAGTGGCCGGCGCGTTCGAAATCCCGCTGCACGCCAAATTGCTTGCCAAGAGCGGACGCTATGCTGCCGTCGTTGCTGCCGGCCTGGTAGTCGACGGCGGCATCTATCGCCACGAATTTGTCGCACAAGCGGTGATCAGCGGCTTGATGCAGGTGCAGCTGGAAACCGAGGTGCCTGTCATCTCGGCGGTATTGACGCCGCATCATTTCCATTCGCATGCCGAGCATCAGGATTACTTCCATCAGCACTTCCTGGTGAAGGGAAAGGAAGCAGCTCACGCCTGCGCCGATACAATCAAGCGCATCCAGCATATCGACGATGTGCTGAGACAGGATCGTATCGCCGCGTAAGCAGCTAAAACAAAAAAGGCAGTAAAAAAGGGAGCGTTTATCGCTCCCTTTTTATTGGGCATTCACCGCAAGGTGAATGCCTTGCAAACCACGATCAGCGACGCGTTTCCACCTGCACCAGCGGTTCGGTCGATTGCGGCGGCAGCGGCTTGCGTTCGCGCGGCACGCGCGGCGCGACCACAATCTTTGCCGCTGCTTCCTGCGCGATACGCAATTTTTCCGGATCGGTCGATGCCAGTTGCAGTCCTGCTGCGCGCAGCACGTCGGCCAGATCTTCCACCTTGGCGGAAGAACGCGATGCCGATACCGGCGCGGCTGCCACTTGCGGCTTGGCAATCGGCGCAGGCGTTTCGGCTACGGCGGCGGAACGGATCGAATCTGATGCAACGGCTACT
>DATAHI010000259.1:0-1774 GCA_036263255.1 Oxalicibacterium sp.
ACGAGATCATGCATAACCTCGATCTGACCAACAAGGCCGATGCGAACATGCGCGCGCTCTCCGGGGGCATGAAGCGGCGCGTGCTGGTGGCGCAGGCATTGGTCCACAAGCCGCCAGTCATCGTGCTCGACGAGCCGACAGCTGGTGTTGACGTCGAATTGCGGCAGACGTTGTGGAAGTTCGTCGCACGGCTGAACCGCGAAGGGCATACAGTCGTGCTCACCACGCACTATCTGGAAGAAGCGCAGGCGCTATGCAATCGCGTCGCAATGTTGAAGGCCGGTCAGGTCGTCGCGCTCGACACAACGTCTTCGCTGATCAGGCGCATCGCAGGCTCGCAGTTGATCGTGCGTCTTGCGTCCGGCGCACTGCCCGATGAATTGAAGCCGCTGGTACAGCATCCGCATGAACTCCTGCCAGGCAATCTGCAATACAGTTTGCGCGTCAATCATCACAGCGAAGTCGAGCCTATTCTGGCGAAGCTGCGCCTGTCCGGCACTCAGATCGAGGATTTGCATTTGCAGCAGGCCGATCTGGAGGATGTGTTCATCCAGATCATGGAGGACGGAAAATGATCGGCTTCCAAACCCTGTTCTACAAGGAAATTCTGCGTTTCTGGAAGGTGGCCACGCAAACGGTCGCTGCACCGGTACTGACGGCGATCCTGTACCTGCTGATCTTCGGTCATGTGCTCGAAGACCGCGTGCACGTCTACCCGGGTGTGAAGTACACCAGCTTTCTCGTGCCTGGCCTCGTGATGATGAGCGTGCTGCAGAATGCGTTTGCGAATTCCTCTTCCTCGCTGATCCAGTCCAAGATCACAGGCAACCTGGTATTCGTGCTGCTGCCGCCTTTGTCGCATTGGGAAATCTTCAGTGCCTATGTACTCGCTGCGATGGTTCGCGGCATCGTGGTCGGTACTGGCGTGTTCGTGGTAACTGCGTGGTTCGCCCACATGTCGTTCGTCGCGCCATGGTGGATCGCGATCTTCGCCTTGCTGGGGGCGGCCATCCTCGGTACGATGGGTTTGATCGCCGGTATCTGGGCGGAGAAATTCGATCAGCTTGCGGCTTTCCAGAATTTCCTGATCATGCCGGCGACCTTCCTGTCGGGCGTGTTCTATTCGGTGCATTCATTGCCGCCGTTCTGGCAGGCGGTCTCGCACGGCAACCCCTTCTTCTACATGATCGATGGCTTTCGCTACGGCTTCTTCGGGCAGTCCGATGTGAATCCCCTGATTAGCTGCGGCGTCGTCATCGTGTTCCTGCTGGTACTTGTATCGTTCGCGCTGCGGCTGCTGAAGAGCGGCTACAAATTGCGTCATTAATCACTATTGAAAAGGCAGACCATGTTGCCCACACCTGAACTGGTAAAAGAATATATCGCCGCCGGGCTGGATTGCACGCATCTCGAAGTAACGGGCGACGGTTCGCATTTCGAGGCGGTGATCGTGTCGCCGGCCTTTGCCGGCAAGCGGCCGATTCAGCGCCACCAACTGGTGTATGCCGCGCTCGGCGATCGCATGCGTGCGGAAATCCATGCATTGTCGATGAAGACGCTGACCCCGGAAGAATTTCAGAAATAAGAACTGCTGCGCACAAGGAAAAGCATACACATGGACAAACTCCTGATTCGCGGCGGCAAACGCCTGTCCGGCGAGATCGCGATCGCCGGCGCAAAGAATGCGGCGCTGCCGATTCTTTGTGCCGGCCTGTTGACGGCCGATACGGTGCAGCTGCAAAACGTGCCGCGCCTGCAGGACGTCGCGACGATG